>JAPHSC010000277.1 GCA_026193125.1 Gammaproteobacteria bacterium | reverse complement strand
GGTCCCCTGTAATTCAGGAAACTCACTGACCATGTTGGTGGCCAGGTCGCACTTGCTCAACAATGCCGCGCGCGTAACCAGGTCCCGATCAGCGTGTAGTTCATCGGCAATATAGGCCGCAAGCATTGCCACACGCTGGCTCTTGTCGCCCATGCTGCCGAGTTGATGCTGAAATACGACGCTGGCCAGTCCCGCCTGACGTTGTGCCAGTGGCTGTTTGCGGTCATTGTTCCAGAAAAATTCAGCGTCAGCCAGGCGCGGCCTAACGACGCGCTCGTTACCCTGAATCACCTGCTTGGGATCCGTGCTTTGCAAGTTGCTGATGGCCACAAACATCGGCAACAACTTGCCGTCCGGGCCTTCAAGAGGGAAGTAACGCTGATGCTCTTGCATGGTGGCAATCAAAACCTCCCTGGGCAGGGCCAGGAAACGTTGATCAATGCGACCACGCAGGGACACCGGCCATTCCACCAGGGCGGTCACCTCGTCCCACAGTGCATCATCGCTCACGACCGTGGCGCCCGCGGCTGTAGCTTCTTCCTGCACCAGGCGTTCAATTTTCCTTCGCCGCGCATCAAAGTCCGCGATAAGCTGTCCTTCTGTTTCCAGTCGCTGCGGATACTCATCGGCACAGGCCAGGCTGATATTTCCCGGAGCATGGAAGCGATGGCCGCGAGTGAGACGGTCAGCCTGGATTCCGAGGATACTGGCCTCAACGATCTCCCTGTCTAGCAACATCAATACCCAGTGCACCGGGCGCACGAATTCCGCATTGCCGGCACCCCAACGCATGCGCTTTGGAATGGGCAGAGCATCCAGCGCCGCCTGTACGATGGGTCCAAGCAGGCTGGTCGCGGCCTGGCCCTTCTCGATACCGCGATAGACCAGCCACGCGCCCTTGGGCGTTTCTTCCTGTTCCAGGTCCTGGACCTGCACACCGCATTTCTCGGCGAAGGACAGGGCGGCGCGTCCGGGATTTCCCTGGGCATCGAAAGCCACCTTGACCGGCGGTCCCTTGAGCACAATCTGCTGATCGGCCTGGCGGGTCTGCAATGCCAGGACTTTTACGGCCAGGCGCCTGGGTGTGGCATAAGACAGAACTTCCCCATGGGCGAGTGGAGCGTCCTGCAAGCCCTTGAGTACACCGGCGGTAAATGCAGCCGAGAGAGACCGCAAGGCCTTGGGGGGTAGTTCCTCGGTTCCGATTTCTACCAGGAAAGTGCTTGGATTGAGACCTGACTTACTCATCGCCACTCTCCTGCTGGTTCGCGTGAAGCATGGGAAAGCCCAGGGCCTCACGGCGCTGGTAATAGGCCTCGGCAACCGCCTTGGCCATTTCCCTGACCCGCAAAATGAAGCGCTGCCGCTCGGTCACCGAAATAGCGTGCCGGGCATCGAGTAAATTGAACGCGTGGGACGCCTCCAATACCCGCTCGTAGGCGGGCAGAGGGAGTTGATCCGCGATCAGGCTATGGCACAGGGCTTCGCAATGATCGAAATGGCCAAACAGGTAATCAACCGGCGCTTTTTCGAAATTGTAGGTAGATTGTTCCACTTCGTTTTGGTGGAACACGTCACCGTAGGTCACGATCCCCTGGGGACCTTCGGTCCACACCAGGTCAAAGACACTTTCCTTGCCCTGCAGGTACATGGCGATGCGCTCCAGCCCATAGGTGATCTCTCCGGTCACCGGGCGGCAGTCCAGTCCGCCCACTTGCTGGAAATAGGTAAATTGGGTGACTTCCATGCCGTTAAGCCACACCTCCCAACCCAGGCCCCATGCGCCCAGGGTGGGGGACTCCCAGTTGTCCTCGACAAAGCGAATGTCATGCACCAGGGGATCCAGGCCCAGGGCCTTGAGTGAGTCCAGGTACAGGTCCTGAATGTTTGCCGGTGAGGGCTTCATCACCACCTGAAACTGGTAGTAATGCTGCAGTCGAAATGGATTATCGCCGTAGCGCCCATCGGTGGGTCGCCGACTGGGTTGCACGTAGGCGGCATTCCAGGGCTCCGGGCCCAATGAACGCAGAAAGGTGGCAGCGTGGAAAGTTCCCGCGCCCATCTCCATGTCGTAGGGCTGAAGCAAGACGCAGCCCCGCTGGGCCCAGAACTGTTGCAGGGCCAGGATCAGATCCTGAAAAGTCTCGGGCTTTTGCTTGGCAACATTCACAAATCAGTACCGCTATGGTGCAAACGCGCAAGTATACTTGTGCCAGGTGAAGCCAGTACAGGGATGCGCGGAGCGGAATGCCCAAAATTGGTGCAGCGGCACATGTCCAGCGCACCAAGCTGGTGCAGCCCGAATGCTCCGTGGCGCTTGAAAACCGCTATAATCGGCAATTATTCGCCCGCCGTTGAACTGGCATGGTTCGTGCACATTCTAATGCAATTGACTCCGCCCCTCCTGGAGGGCGGAGCCTGTGTTGTTTGACCCCAAGGAGACCTTCTCATGAGCGCCGCTGACGTCCTGAAACTAATTGAAGACAAAGAGATCCAGTTCGTGGACTTACGGTTCACCGATACCAAGGGTAAGGAACAGCACCTCACCATGCCTGCCAGCCAGCTGGATGAGGATGTGTTCGAGGACGGGAAAATGTTCGATGGTTCTTCCATCTCCGGCTGGAAGGGCATCCAGGAGTCCGACATGATCCTGTTGCCGGACGCTGACTCGGCGGTGCTGGATCCGTTTGTAGAGGACGCGACCATAAACTTGCGGTGTGATGTGATCGAACCCGCAACCATGCAGGGTTATGTGCGTGATCCGCGTTCCCTGGCGCGACGTGCCGAGGCCTACCTCAAGTCCACGGGCATTGCAGATACCGCCCTGTTTGGCCCCGAGAATGAATTCTTTGTCTTCGACGACATACGTTGGGGCGTCGAAATGAGTGGTTGCTTCTATGAAATCGACTCCAGTGAAGCCGGCTGGAACTCGAAGAAGACCTATCAGGACGGCAACTTTGGCCATCGTCCCGGCGTCAAGGGCGGGTATTTTCCGGTACCGCCAGTGGACTCCCTGCACGACATTCGCTCCGCCATGTGCCTGGCCCTGCATGACATGGGTCTGGTGACCGAGGTACACCATCACGAGGTTGCCACGGCCGGTCAATGCGAAATCGGCGTGAAGTTTTCTTCGCTGGTGCGCAAGGCCGACGAGGTGCAAATCCTGAAATACGTGGTGCATAACGTTGCCCACGGCTACGGCAAGACCGCCACGTTCATGCCCAAGCCTGTGGTGGGTGACAATGGTAGCGGTATGCACGTGCATGTATCGCTGGCCAAGGACGGCAAGAACCTGTTCAGCGGTGACAGCTATGGCGGACTTTCGGAAACGGCTCTGTACTTCATCGGCGGCGTGATCAAGCATGCCAAGTCGCTGAACGCGTTCACCAATCCCAGCACGAACAGTTACAAGCGCCTGGTGCCCGGTTTTGAAGCCCCGGTGAAACTGGCCTACTCTGCCCGCAACCGGTCAGCCTCCATACGCGTGCCTTACATTGCCAACCCTAAGGGCCGTCGTATAGAAGTGCGTTTCCCTGATTCAATGGCAAACCCCTATCTTGCTTTCGCGGCGCTCATGTTGGCGGGTCTGGACGGGATCCAGAACAAGACCCATCCCGGTGATCCGCTGGACAAGAACCTGTATGACCTGCCGGCCGAGGAATCCAAGAATATTCCCGAAGTGGCCTACTCCCTGGAGCAGGCGCTGGGCTGCCTGAATGAAGATCGGGAGTATCTCAAGGTGGGTGGCGTGTTTACCGATGATCTGATTGATACCTACATTGACCTGAAGATGGAGGAGGTAACCCGCATGCGTATGACCACGCATCCGGTGGAGTTCCAGATGTACTACAGCCTCTAAGTGTGAACTGAATCGCGAAATTGACGGCGGAACCCCCCGGTTCCGCCGTTTTTTTTGTCTAAATCATATGACAGGGAGTATGCTTCGACCCATGCGAACTCTGCTGACATTTGTGATATTGGCCCTGGCCCTTCCCGCTTTCGCTTCTACCTATCGTTGGGTGGACGAAGATGGTGTCGTGCATTACTCCGACAAGCCCCACGAAGGCGCCGAGCAAATTGAGCTGACCGGGGCCCAGGGCTACACTCCTGTGCCCGTGCCACAGACCCGATCGACAAGATCTGCCGGGGACGCCGAGGCGTTTCAATACGACAGCGTGGAAATCGTTTCGCCGTATGAAGAAGAGGTGTTGTTCGGCACCGAGGAACCCCTGAGTCTGCAGGTGGTCACCGTTCCGGCTCTGCGACCGAATCATTTTTTGCGTCTGACCATTGACGGGAAGAATGTGACGGACAAGCCGGTGCGTAACCGGAGCTTTCAGGTTGAAGGGGTTTTTCGCGGCACCCACAGCGCCCAGCTTACGGTGGTGGATGAAAACGGCAGTACCATACAGCAGTCTTCGGCGCGTACTTTCCATGTTCGCCAGAATATTGCCAATGCGCCCAGGCCCCAACCACGGTCCCCGTGACGGACGTAACGCCCAACTCTTTCCAGCAAATACTCAACCACCTGGCGACAGCGGTACTGACGCTGGACGACAGCCTGCGTGTGCGCTACATGAATTCGGCCGCCGAAGAGTTGTTCGCCCTCAGTGCGCGCCAGGCCTGTGGGCATAGCCTGTCCCGACTGGTTCTGAAGAGTGACGAGCTTGAAGCCATTGCCCGACGCGTTTTGGATCGACATACCAGTTTGACCGGTCGTGACCTGGAGCTGGTACCCAGGGAAGCACAGGCCTTCCCGCTGGCGGTGGATTGCTCGGCTTCAATATACGAGCCCTGCCCCGACGAAATCGGCGTGTTGCTGGAATTTCAGGACACCACACGTTTGCGACGCATCAACCGTGAAACGGAGTTGATTCTTCAACACGGGGCGTCGCGCAAGATCATTCGGCAGTTGTCGCATGAAATAAAGAATCCCCTGGCCGGTTTGAAGGGGGCCGCCCAGTTGCTGCAGTCTGAATTGTCTGCGTCCAACCTGGTGGAATACACCGAGGTCATGGTGCGCGAGGTGGATCGCCTGGCAAAACTGATCGACCGGATGCTCGGCCCCACCGGCCCACCGGACTTTCAGCCATGCAATGTGCATGAATTACTCGACCATGTGCTGCAGCTTGTGGCTTCCGAGGCACCGCCGGGTGTGCATAGTCTGCGTGATTTCGATCTTTCGCTGCCCTCATTGAGCCTGGACCGCGCTCTGATGACGCAGGTGTTTCTTAACCTCGCACGCAATGCGCTCCAGGCCATGGGTGAGCAAGGAGAGCTGGTGCTGCGTACGCGTGTCCACAGCAATGTAACAATCGCCAATCAACGTTATCGCCAGGCTGCCGTGATCGAAGTTCAGGACAACGGTCCCGGGGTAGATTCTGCGGTGCTGGATACGCTTTTTTACCCCCTGGTGACTTCTCGCCGTGATGGCACTGGACTGGGTCTCGCAATTTCCCAGGATCTGGTAAACCGGCATGCCGGTCTAATAGAATTCTCCAGTCGACCCGGGCACACTGTCTTCCAGGTGCTCCTGCCCATGTCAACCGTAGCGGACGATGACAAGCTTGATGAATGATTCCGGGCCCCAGGTATGGGTTGCCGACGATGATGCTGCTATACGCTGGGTCTTGCAAAAGGCCCTGCAAAAGGCCGGCATTCCCTGTCAGTCCTACGAGGACGCCGAAGCGGTACTCGCCGCAATGGACGCGGGCCAGCATCCGGGCGTTTTGCTGACGGATATTTGCATGCCTGGCGCGGATGGGCTGGCTCTGTTGGCGGCAGTGCGGCAGCGTCTGCCCCAGGTACCGGTCATCGTGATTACGGCCCGATCGGACCTGGATAGCGCCGTGAATGCCTATCAGGGCGGCGCATTTGAATACTTGCCCAAGCCATTTGACGTAGACCAGGCAGTTGAGCTGGTCAAGCGCGCGCTGGCCCAATCCGAGGCCTCGACACCACCGGCAAGCCAGCCCCGGACCTTGTCCTCAATTATTGGCCAGGCCCCGGCAATGCAAGGCGTGTTTCGGGCCATAGGTCGCTTGTCCAGTTCCAGCATGACCGTCCTGATAACCGGAGAATCGGGCACCGGCAAGGAATTGGTAGCTCGGGCGCTGCACGAGCACAGCCCTCGCGCAGCGGAAACATTTGTAGGGCTGAACATCTCGGCTATTCCGGCCGAACTGCTGGAGTCGGAGCTGTTCGGGCATGAGCGCGGAGCGTTCACCGGAGCTGACCGTCAGCGCAAGGGACGATTTGAGCAGGCCAGCGGAGGCACCCTGTTCCTGGACGAAATAGGGGACATGGTGCCGGCCCTGCAGACACGGCTGCTGAGGGTGCTGGCGGAGGGCGAGTTTTTCAGGGTTGGCGGGCAGTCACCTATACGGGTGGATACGCGCGTATTGGCAGCGACCAATCAGGACCTCGCAGCGAAAGTGGCCAGGGGCGAATTTCGCGATGACCTGTATCACCGTCTGAACGTCATTCGCATAGAGATACCTCCTCTGCGCCAACGCCGCGAAGATATACCTGCTTTGGCAGAGCACTATTTGTCGCAGCTTGCCGAGGAGCTGGAAGTGCCGGCCAAGACGTTCACTCCCGAGGTAATGAACCGACTGGTGGCAGCTGACTGGCCGGGCAACGTGCGCCAGCTGGTCAACATCTGCCGCCGCCTGATCGTGAGCGCACCGGGACGGGACATTCGTGTCCAGGACTTGCCGCCTGAACTCGGTGGTGACGGTCCTGCTGGTGGCCCCGACTGGACCGTCGGCCTGGCGCAGTGGGCCAGCGAGGTCCTGGCACGCGGTGAAAGTGGATTACTGCAACGCGCTTCGCCGGCCTTTGAGACTGCACTCATTCGGGCGGCGCTGGCTGCGGCCGACGGTAAACGCCAGGAAGCGGCACGCATGCTCGGCTGGGGTCGAAACACCCTGAGCAGGAAAATTCGCGAACTGGGCCTGGACGGAGACGGGAAGTCTCCGAGTTAGTCATGAACTTGTAGCTTGCGACTGAAACAATGTTGCCAATCTTCGCAATAGAACCACTCACGTGCGATTGGCGCCTTTAACCCTAATTTTTTCGCCAGCAGTCTGCTTCGTCCAGACTAAACCAGAGACTCCCTAGCAGCTGTAACACGCTTCCAGCGCCGAGTCGCCGCCCAGATCCAGTGTTCCTACAAGATCCGATACCCTGGCGATATTGTGCCGCACAAGATAGTCACTGATTCCGGTGTTGATCTTGCTGCACAACAACGGATCGTAAAAAAGCGCCGTGCCCACGCCTACCGTGTCGGCGCCCGCAATAATAAATTCCAGCGCGTCGCGCGCATTCATGATTCCACCCTGACCGATGATGGGGATGCCATGGGGGGCGGCGACCTCGCGAACCTGGTGTACCTTGAGTAAGGCGATGGGCTTGATTGCCGGCCCGGAAAGGCCACCCTGCACATTGCCCAGCACAGGTCTGCGAGTTTCAGAGTTTATGGCCATACCCATCATGGTGTTGATGACCGACAGGGCGTCTGTACCGGCTTCAATACAGCGACGAGCGCCTTCCTTGATGTCGGTTTGATTGGGAGAGAGTTTGGTGATCAATGGCTTGCTGGTAACTTTGCGGCATGCTGCCACCACGCGCGCCGCCATGTCGGGAACGTTGCCAAATGCCACGCCGCCTTCTTTCACGTTGGGGCAGGAAATATTGATCTCGATAGCGTCTATGGGTGAATCGTCGAACAGTCGTGTTACCTCGACATAGTCCTCGATCACCGAACCACAGACGTTGGCGATAAAGCGTGTCTCGGCAAAATCCAGGGTGGGCAATATCTGGTTCACGACCTTGTGAGCGCCGGGATTCTGTAGCCCAATGGCATTGAGCATGCCCATGGGCGTCTCGTAGACCCGGTGGGGCGAGTTTCCCTGCCGTGGTTCCAGGGTGGTGCCCTTGAGCACGATTGCACCCACATGACGATTAGAGAAGCCCTCTACCCGAGTGTATTCCTCGCCGAAGCCCACACAGCCGGAAAGCAGTACAATGGGTGAAGCCAGTGATAGCCCACAAAAGGTTGTGGCAATATTTTCCGGACATTTTTCTGCCGCTGTCGCCATAATATTTGTTCTCTTCAATTAACCGGGCGCCCGCCGGCGCTGTCTTCAAGTATGTTCCACCTGATTGCATACCAGCCGGAAATCCCTCCGAACACCGGCAATATGATACGCCTTTGCGCCAATTCCGGCGCGACCCTGCACCTGGTCCATCCCCTGGGTTTTGAGCTGAGCGAGTCGCGGGTCAAACGTGCGGGTCTGGATTATCACCAAATGGCCCACGTGATTGAACACGCAGATCTTGATAGCTGTTTACGCAGCCTGGAACATCCGCGCCTGTTTGCCCTGTCCACTCGGGGTGGGCACGTATACACGCATGCAAAATTTCTTCCCGGCGATGCCTTCTTGCTCGGTCCGGAAACCCGCGGTCTGCCCCAGGCAATTCTCGATTCACTGCCGCCTGAACGGTGCTTGCGTATTCCCCTGATGCCCGACAACCGCAGTCTCAATTTGTCTAATGCCGCGGCTATCGTGCTGTATGAAGCCTGGCGGCAACAGGGTTTTGCGGGCAGCGGACAGGAGTCCTGATCAGGCGATGTCGGCGTCGCGATCCTGCAGAATCCGGGTAGCGAGCTCGAGTGACTGGGTGCGGTCTTCAACGCGATGGGTTTCTTTTACCAGTTCAATAATTTTCATCTGGCTGAAGAGGCGTGCGACACGCCTGTTCAGCCCCACCAGGATGATCTCTTCGTTGCGATTGCGACTGCCGCGGATAATGTTTTCCAGGGCCATTGCTGCGCTGAGGTCTATGCTTGGCACATCACTCAAATCCAGGATCAATACCTCGTGCGGATCCAGTGTAGCGGCCCGGCGAACAACGCCGTTGGCGGCGCCGAAGCTGAGGGGGCCGAGAAAGTGCAATAGCAGCACACGCCCCTTGCAGTCATGCAGGGCCTGGGCCTCGGCCTGACTCAATGCAGAGTTTTCGGTCCCGGCGGTATAGTGCTTGATGGATTCGAGCTGTAGATCAGCCATTTCCTTGACGAAGCGCAGGCTCGCCATGACCATGCCGGCCGCCACCGCGGTGATGACATTGGTCAGCACGGTCAGGGTCAGCACTACCAGCATCAACATGGTGCCGGACAAAGGGGAATGACGCAGCCGGCGCAAATAAGGCCAATCGATGACATCCATACCAACCTTGATCAACACACCCGCCAGTGCGGCGTAGGGGATGTGAGCGGCGTATTGTCCCAGGCCCAGCACCACGGCCAGCAGCAACATGGCGTGAATCATGCCCGAGAGGGGACTGCTGCCACCGGCCCGTATATTGCTTACCGTGCGTATGGTTGCGCCGGCGCCGGGGATACCGCCAACCAGGCCCGCAGCCAGGTTGCCTATGCCCTGGCCGATCAACTCCCGGTCGGAATCGTGGAAGGTGCCCGTGGCGCTATCCGCCACCACCGAGGTGAGCAGGCTGTCTATGGATCCCAGGGCCGCCAGGACCAGGGCCGCAAACAACATGTCTCCCAGCAGGGCGCTGTCGAACACCGGCAGATGCAGACTTGGCAGGCCGGAGGGGATGTTGCCAATGACGGGTGCCTGGTCCAGCCCGCCCAGCACCATACCGGTACCGACCAGTAACGCTATCAACGGCGAAGGGAGCACTCGGGAGATGCGCCCCGGAGTGAACAGGCATATAGCCAGGGATACCAGGCCGATAACCACCGCGTGCATGTTTGGCCGGGAAAAGATATTCATGCCGGCTGCCAGGGCCTCGAGGATACCCGGGGTTGCCGGGTGACCGACCATGTGATCCAGTTGCATGATAATCAGAATGCAGCCGATACCGCTCATGAAGCCCGAGACCACCGGGTAGGGTATGAAATTTATGTAGCGACCGAGTTTCGCCATGCCGAAACCGACCTGGATCAATCCGGCAAGCATCACCACGGTAAAGGCGGCGGCAGGCAGGTGGGAGAATTGCACGAAGACCGAGGCGAATACGATGGTCATGGGCCCGGTGGGCCCGGAAATCTGCGCCGGGGTGCCGCCAAAAAGAGCGGCAAAAAACCCCACCATGATAGCGCCATACAAACCGGCCACAGGACCTGCGCCGGAGGCCACGCCAAAGGCCAATGCCAGCGGCAGGGCCACGACGCCGGCGGTCAGACCGCCGAAGAGGTTTCCCTTCAGGTCGTGCAGGGAAAGGTTGCTGAGCATGTGACGCGTCCTGGATCCTAGAGGGGTGGGCGGATTATGCACCCTGGATGAGATGGGCTCTAGGGAGTCTCTGATTTATTCCGGCCGCAGTTCGCGACCCATCAATGCCTCCACCGCCGCCTGGGGAGGCTTGTTCTCATACAGGATGAGATAGATTTGCTCACAAATGGGCATGTCTACATTCAGCGCGCGCGAGACGCTCCAGACCGCCTTGGCTGCCAGCACGCCTTCCACCACCTGGTCGATCTCCTTTTGAGCCTGCTCAATACCCTGGCCCGAAGCCAGGGCCAGGCCCATGCGCCGGTTACGTGATTGATTGTCAGTGCAGGTGAGCACCAGGTCACCCATACCGGCCAGGCCCATAAAGGTATCCTTGTTGGCCCCAAGTGCGATACCCAGGCGGGTCATTTCCACGAGGCCACGATTAATCATCGCTATGCGAGTGTTGGAGCCAAAGCCCAGCCCGTCGCATATGCCGGCCCCGATCGCCAGCACGTTCTTTACCGCCCCGCCGACCTCCACTCCCACCAGGTCATCGCTGGTGTAGGCGCGGAAATTGTCACTGGAAATGTCGCTGGCAAGGTCCCGGGCAAACTCCGGGTCTGTTGCGGCCACGGTCAGGGCAGTGGGCAGACCTGCGCCCACTTCACGGGCGAAGGTCGGACCCGAGAGCACAGCCAGGGGTATTTTTGAGCCGAATATTTCCTCGGCCACCTGGTGCGGCAGCTTGCCGGTAGCCAGTTCGAATCCCTTGGTGGCCCAGGCCAGGCGCGCGTCGGAGCGCAAGTGTGGCTGAATGTCTTCAAGTGTCTTGCGGAATGCGTGACTGGGCACAGCGATCAGAACGTTCCTGGTGCGCTGCAGGCCCGCCACCAGGTCTGGTTCTATTTCCAGGGGATCAGGAAACATCGCTCCGGGAAGATAACGGCGGTTTTCACGCTCTTGCTGCAGCAATTCAGGTTTATCGTCAGCGCGGCCCCACAACAAGGTATGCCTGCCCGCGCGCGCGAACTGGATGGCCAGTGCGGTTCCCCAGGAACCGGCACCGACGACCAGGATGGACGATTTTTGCGTGCTGTTAATCAGGCATTTCCTGCAGTTGGCGCCGCGACGCTGGCCTTGGCCTGCTCCTGGGCTTGCTGATAAAGGCGATCAAAATTCATGGGTTGCAGCAAAAGCTGTGGGAATCCGCCCTTGGTGACCAGGTCAGAAATCGCCTCGCGCGCGTAAGGATAGAGCAATGAGGGGCAGTAGCTGGCCAGGATTTGCTTTAGGTCATCGCCCTCGATGCCGGTAATCAGGAACAACCCGGCCTGGTGCACTTCCACCAGGTAAAGGGTTTTTTCGTCCTGCTTTACCTCTACCTCGACCTTGAGTACGACTTCCCGAGCATTGTCGCCTACCGCAGTGTTGCTGCTGGTGAGGTTCATGTTCATCTGGGGCTTCCACTGGGCCATCGCCTGGAAAGTCTCGATCGGGCTGGGTGATTCGAAGGAGCAGTCCTTCAGATAAAAACGCTGCAGGGAAAGCTGGGGGCCTGTGGCCTCGGCGGCGCCTGCTGCCGGTGTAATGTTGTCTTCAGTCATCAGTCTGGTTCCTAAAATGTTGTTTTAATTCAAAAGTGCTCAGGCCGTAATGGACTTTCCGACCAGCAGGGCGTCCAGCTCACCGGCAAGCTCCAGTGCCACCAATTCGTCGCAACCGCCAAGGTGGCGCTCGCCGATGAAAATCTGGGGTACTGTTTGCCTTCCTGTCCGGGCGATCATCTGTCTGCGCAATTCGGAGTTGCCGTCGATCACTACTTCCGTGAACTCGACGTTCTTGGACTGTAACAACGATCGTGCCCTGTGGCAGTAGCCACACCAGGCGCTTGCGTACATCACGATTTCGTTGTTCATTTTCCCTTCCTTTGAGAACCCTTGGATTCAAGCGGGTAGTTCTCATTGCGCCAGGCAGCCAGGCCGCCTTTCAGATTGTAAACCTGGGTGAAGCCCTGTTTATGCAATCTGGCGGCCACCCGACCGCTGGAAATCCCGCTATCGCAGCAAACAACAATGGGTTGCTCCAGATTGTTTTTCAAGTCAGCCAACTTGGCGTCCAGCTGGTCGGGCTCAATATTCCTGGCGTTAATGATATGCCCGGCATTGAATTGTTCGCGTTTGCGCAGGTCCATTACCATCGCGCCCTGGTTAATCAGTCGCACGCTGTCGGCGGCCGCTATTTCCCTGAAGCCCTGGGTCTTTAACCGGATCTCGTAAATAAGGGCCATCAATGTTACCGCGATGGCGGACACTGCCAGCATCACGTGGGAATTGGCGAACTCAATAATCTGGTCCATAGGGAGGTGAAACCTTGGTTGAGGGGCGCGCATTATAGCGAATCCGGCGGCGCTGAACGACCCACTGCTTGAGCGGGGCTCGAAAAGGCCTACACTTTGCAGCCCATGAGAGCCCGGTTTGCCCATTTGCTACCCCTGGTAGCCCTGTTTGCCTGTCTGAACGGCGGTTTGGCGCTGGCCGCGGGAGGTCGGGAAGCAGAGCTGACGGAGCTGCGGCAGCGCATCGACGCCATCAAGCAGGACATTGACCGCGACACCCGCAAGCGCAGCCAGGCCCAGTCGGCGGTGCAGGAGGCAGAGCAGCAAATTGGCTTGATAAACCGCAAGCTGCGGGAGATTTCCACCCAGCGTCAGGCCGGTCAGGCCAGGCGCAACAAGCTGTCAGCCGAACGCAATGAACTACTCGGCGAGCTTGGGCACGAGCAAGCTGCCTTGTCGGGTCAGGTCAGGGCCGCTTACGTGGCCGGCCGTGAAGAGCGCCTGAAACTGCTGCTAAACCAGGAAGATCCGGCCAGGCTCGGACGCATGATGGTGTACTACGATTACTTCAATCGCATGCGGGCCAAAACCATAGACCGGGTAAGCGGCCAGATTCTGGCGCTACAGGAAGTGGATGCCGAGCTGGAAAAGGAGATTGCCAGACTGGAGCAGCTGGAAAAAGAGCGAACGGATGAATTGAGCCGGCTGGAAAATGCCAGGTCGCAGCGCGCCGACGCGGTCGCCCGTCTGGACCAGGATCTGGCTTCCAAGGGCACCCAGGTCGCACAACTGGAAGAACAGGCCAGGGTGCTGGAAAAACTGGTTCAGGAACTGCGTGCGGTGCTCGGAGAGTTTCCGGTCCAGGCCCAGGAACCCTTTGCCAGCTTGCGCGGAAAACTGGCCTGGCCGGTATCTGGCAGGCTACTTGCAGATTTTGGTCAGCCGCGCGCAGGCCAGCGTATCAAGTGGAACGGGGTCCTGGTGGGAACCCGGCAAGGCTCTGAAATCCGTGCTATTTATCATGGCAGGGTGGCCTATGCAGACTGGCTCCCGGGTATGGGTTTGCTGGTGATCCTTGAGCATGGTGACGGCTATATGAGTTTGTATGGCCACAATGACACGGTCTATGTTGCAGCCGGCGACTGGGTTGCCCCCGGGGATGTACTGGCGACTGCAGGGGAAAGTGGTGGACGTGCAGAGCCGGCCTTGTACTTTGAGATACGCAAGGGCAAGGTCTCGCAGAACCCCCACCGCTGGTTCGCCAAGCCCCTGGCCAAGCGCTAGTCGGGCCCAGCGTTATGTCTCCTGCTGCATAACGCCCGGCTGTTCGTGACGCAAGCCTGTGGTACGCTTTTGGGACGAGTCTTAGGGAGTTATCAATGTCCTTACGCATGCGCAGTGTGCTTGCTCTGGCGGTAGGCACCGTTCTTGGCCTGACGCTGTCGCTGGGCACCGCTGTGCGTGCAGACCGACAGCCCCTGGCACAACTGAGCCAACCCTTACCGACCGAAGACGTTCGCTTGTTCGCAGAGGTGCTGGAACGGGTGCGAACCGATTACGTGGACGAGATCGACGAGCATACGCTCATTGAAGGCGCGGTCCGCAGCATGGTAGCGGGATTGGACCCCTATTCAGCGTTTCTGGACTCCGCTGAGTATCAGGAAGTGAGAATCAGCACCGCCGGTCAATATTCGGGTATTGGCGTGGAAGTGGTCATGCAGGACGGACAGGTCACCATCGTTTCACCAATTGATAGCGGCCCGGCCGCCAGGGCCGGGATACAGTCCGGGGATGTCATACTCAGCATCGATGGCGCGCCGGTGAGTCCGGATAAGCTGGATGACACGATTTCCAGGATGCGCGGCGAACCGGGAACCAGCATGGTATTGGGGATACGCGGATCAGGTTCCGGTGAAATACGCAGCCTCACCCTGGCCCGCGAGTTGATCCAGGTAGCCTCGGTCAAGGCCAGGAGCCTGGAGCCGGGCTTCGGCTACATCCGCATTACCCACTTTTCAGAAACCACCGGCAGAGATCTTGAGCGCGCCGCCGCAGGCTTGCTACAGGACAATGGAGGTCGGCTGAAGGGCCTGGTGCTGGACCTTCGCAACAACCCCGGAGGCTTGCTTGATGCAGCGGTCCGGGTCTCTGACCTGTTCCTGGAGCGCGGCCTGATCGTTAGCGCTGAAGGAAGGGTGGACGACGCCCGCTTCAGCATGAGCGCCCAAGCCGGCGATTTGCTGGACGGGCAGCCCCTGGTGGTGCTGGTGAACAACGGGTCAGCCTCGGCCTCGGAAATTGTTGCCGGGGCCCTGCATGATAATGGCAGAGCCGTGCTGGTGGGCAGCCACACGTTTGGCAAGGGCTCGGTACAAACGGTAATGCCGCTGTCAAATGGCCGCGCCATCAAACTCACCACCTCCCGGTATTTCACTCCTTCCGGGGCCTCAATCCACGAGGTTGGAATTAAACCGGATGTGGAGGTGTTGCGGGAAGTCGGCGACAGCACGGTCATCACGCCCTCGGGCATTCCGATTGAAGTGGACGACCCGGTCCTGGTAGCGGCCATAAAGAACCTGAAGGACCGACAGCCAATTCTGCAAAGCAAGGCCCAGTGACAAGCCGCAACAGCATGCTGGCTGGCTTGTGTTCAAGCCTCTTGATTCTTCTGGCGGGCACAGCAGCAGCCGATGTGGCCAGTCCCACCCTGCCGCTGAAACACCCCACCGTCGCAATCATTATCGACGATCTTGGTTACCGGGGAATGGAAGGAAGCCGCGTTTTGGCTTTACCCGGTCAGGTTACCGTGTCCATTCTTCCGCATACACCCTTCGCGCGTGAATTTGCAGAGGATGCCTACGCCAGGGGCATAGAAGTGATGTTGCACCTGCCCTTGCAGCCTGCAGACAGCCTCTATCGACCGGACCCGGGAGAAATCTGGCTGGATACCGGGTCCCGGGAATTCCTGAGCACCCTGGACGCTGACCTGGCGTCGGTTCCCCATGCGGTGGGCGTAAACAATCACATGGGCAGCCTGCTAACCAGGCACCCGGGTCACATGACCTGGCTCATGCAGGCGCTCGAGAGCAGACACCTGTTTTTCGTAGACAGCTTCACTACGGCGAGAAGCGTGGCCTTGCAAATGGCGCATGAAGTCGGCGTACCTGCGGTTCGACGCAACGTATTCCTGGATACAGACCCGGATCCCGTTGCGGTCTCGATGGAATTTGATCGCTTGTTGGCGCTTGCTCGCGAACAGGGCTATGCGGTGGCTATCGGGCATCCCTATCCCAGCACATTGGCCATGTTGGAGCGGCGGCTACCGGAACTGGAACGTGCTGGCGTGCGCCTGGTACCGGCCAGTCAGTTGATCAATCTTGCATACGGAGATGATCAGTGAGTTGTGTACTGGTTCCGTTGGCGCCGGGTTTTGAAGAACTGGACGGCAGCGCCATGCGGTCAAAGCTTGAACGCGGGCTGCTTCGGTCTCCCGGCGAGTAGGTAGTAGAAAGATGGGTATGCAAAAGAGGGAAGCTTTTCTGCGAGCCCGCCGGGCATTTCCGGTGCAGGGGCTTGCCCAGCGGGTTGCAGATTTTCACTGGCTCAATCTCGTGCTCGCCCTGTCCTATGTGGTCATCCCGGCGATCGGTGTGAGAGACACCGTGAACCTTGCGGCGGTCCAGCTGGTTTACGCCGGGTTTATTCTGTTGCTGCATTACCGCAGCGCCAAACGCACTACCAGCGTCTGGAACCTGACCGTGGATACCTGGGTAATGATCGCCTACATCGCTTTCATGACCTGGCAATGCGGCGAAAATGGTGGCGCGCTGCGTTCCTTGTACCTGATTCCAACTGTGATTACCGCCACGGGACATACTCGGCGCCGGGCCATGTTCAACGTGCTTCTGATGTGGGCCGTGATGCTGGCTCTCGAGTGGCGGGAGCTGGCCGGACTGGATACGGGAGCCATCGTCACGCTTGCCGAGAGCGTCATTTTCGGCTTCCTGTTGATCATGGTTACCGCCCTGGTGGGAGGCTTCAGGTTTGACAGCCTGCGGGCCTCAGGGCAGTTACGTCAATTGAGGGACCGTGACGAGCTGACGGGGTTGTTGCACCTGACAGCCTTCAATCGCCTGGCAAGCCGGCTCTACCAGGCCATGCGTCACAGTGGAGGCCCCATGTCGGTGATGGTCGTGGACATACAGGGACTGAAATCGATTAACGATACGCATGGACTGGAGGTGGGCAACCGCGTGATACAGGCAGTAGCCGCGATTGTTGCCCGCATGGTACGGGATACCGATCTGGCGGCGCGTTACAGCGGCGATGAATTTATCCTGATGCTCCCCGGCGCCGACAGGGTCAAGGCCGAGGAAATTGGTCAACGCATACGCAGCGGGGTCGCCCAGGCCACGACGGAACCGGCCGCCAAGGTCAAGCGTATGGGCGTGAGTATCGGCGTTGCCACCTATCCGCGGGACGGTGAAGCCTTGTCCGAGCTGATTCAAATGGCCGCTCAGGCCATGCACCGGGACAAGGAAGCGCGCCGACCAGCCGCAGTCTGATTGGCGGGTCGGTTCTACCAGGGCAGTTCGTAATACCAGGCCATAGAGAGAGACAGCGTTACCCAGACCACGATTTGTAGTGGTATGCCCAGGCGCAGGAAATCGCTGGCCCGGTAGCCGCCGGCGCTCATCACAATCATGTTGACCTGGTAACCCGCAGGGGTCAGGTAACTCATGTTGGCCCCGAACATTACAGCAAGCACGAAAGGCTCTGGTGGCATATCCAGGGATCTGGCTATGGCAAACGCGATGGGTGTGCCCATGGCGGCTATGGCGCTGTTGGTAACCATTTCGGTGATCAGCGCCACACTCAGTATCAGCAGCGAGATGATTACGGCGGGCGGCAAGGTGTATGTCTGACTGCTGAACAATTCGGCCAGGTATTGGGCTCCACCCGTATACGCTATTGCGTTACCCAGGGCGAGGCTGGCCACCACCACCATGATGAGCCGTGTATCCAGCGCTGAGCGCAGTTGCTCCCGGGTCAGGCACTTGTTTGCAATGATCAGGCCGGCGCCGGCCAGGGAACAAACGCTGATAGGCATGAGACCCGTGGCAGCAATGACCACCACTCCCAGGATGATTGCTATCACCATGTTGCGTCTTTCCGCCATGGGTGCGTCCAGCGCGCCGTCCAGCAGCAACAGAATGCCGGAGACTTTAAGCTGGCGGATGGCTTCCTTGCGGCCCTGGACCAGGAGCACGTCACCGGCTTCCAACGCGACATTACGCTGGCTTTCGAGCGTCTCACCGGCTAATCCGCCCTTGCGGTGCAGGGCCAGCGGCAACAAGCTGTTTTGCCGGAAGAACGCGTTCCCGGAAATCTTGCGCCCATGCAAAGGCGAGTTTGCGGTAACCACAATTTCGGCAATTTGCTGCTCCTGGGGTCTCCCGGGACCTGGCTTGTCCGTTGCCTCGTCCTCGTCCTGTTCGGCGTACAGGGTGGCGCCAAGCAGAGTTTCCAGCTCGCGCAGGCGGCTGGGCGCACCCCGCACATGCAGACGGTCTCCTGCCTTCAGTTTGAGAGTGGGTAACTTTGCGACCATGAGTCCTTCGCCGCGCTCGATTTCCCTCAGATGCAGCGGCCCACGTGCCAGGGACAGCACTTCGGCCAGGGTTTTGCCATCGGCTGGACCCTTGGCGACAAGGTGCAACACACCATGAAAAAATCTGGGCTCGGTGGTTTCCAGCGGTGCCTTTCTGACCGGCAGGAACCTGGACCCGAATAGCCAGAGAAAAAGCACGCCCGCGGCCGCGGCTATAGACGAGGGCACAAAGAAGTCCAGCAACCCGAAACGGGGCATTCCCAAATCCATCGCAAGGTTGGCAACAATGATGTTGCTGGAGGTGCCCATGACCGTGCACATGCCTCCCAGGATGGTGGCATAGCCTGCCGGAAGGAGAATTTCAGACGCCTGGAAATTGCTGCGTATCGCCACGCCGACCAGCAGCGGCAGAAGCATGGCCACGAGTGGCGTGTTATTCATGAACATGCTGAGCACGGCCGACATCGCCAAGGTCGCGAGCAGCGCCAGCCGTGGCTGGCTTATCCAGGCCGTGGCGATCAGGCGCGCCAGTGATTGCAGTGCGCCCGTATGCTCCAGGGCCTTGGCGCATATCATCAGGGAAACTATGGTGACCAGGGCCTCGTTGCCAAAAGCCAGGAAGAAGAACTGGGGCTGCAGCAAGGAGCGGTCATGCTGCAGTGGGAAAAGGTAGAAAAACAGCACCAGGCAGGTCAGGATTAATAGCGCCGAACTTTCAAGGCGAATCCTGTCCCGGCTGAACAAGATAAGCGATAGCAAGGCCAGGCCCAAAGTGACCAGTGCATGCCATTCGGGTAGCGCAGGGACCATTCAGCCTCTCTTTTGAGAATCTTGACTGCCAAGTACTAGGGAGTGGCGACAGAATGCAGACTTTCCTGCCGGCTGTCGAGCAGAGCCCCGGGCTTGCACGCATTTCGTGGCGTGCCGGTGGCATACAGTGCCGCTCCCCTTGGTATAGTAGCAGCCGGTCGTTGTTGGTCGCCCCTGGGCCAACCAAGCCGGTCTTCAGGGAAGGTAGCGCCTGCAGTGGCTGGCGTGCTCATTCCGGGGGCTGAAAACAACACAACATTGCGGATCGACTTTGAGCAGGAGTTTGCGCGCCATGGACCTAGCCAACGCCACAATTAGCCAGATCATGATCCCCGTAGAGAATTTTGAGCGCGGTGTTGAATTTTACCGCGATGTATTGGGCCTGCCCTTGATGTTCATCGCGCCGCCAAACATGGCGTTTTTCCAGTGCGGCACAGTCAGGTTGCTGGTGGGTGTACACGGTGCCCAGGATCCGGCCTGTCGGGGGTCGGCGATTTATTTCCAAGTCGATGATTTACAAGGCGTCTTCGATTCCCTGGAAAGCAGGGGGGTCAAGTTCAGGGCGCCCCCCCATGTGATACATCGAAGTGGCGGAATGGAATTGCTATTGGCTGATTTTCAGGACCCGGACGGAAATCAACTGGCTCTCATGGGGCAACAGCCTTTTGCGGAAGCTTCCGAGCATTCATGACGGGCAAGGGATTTTCTAACGCAAACGAAAATCGGGGAATGAAAAAGCGGTTGGCGCGGGGGAACGAGGCAGGAGAGAGTGATGGCAAGAGTGCTTGGATTGGGTGGCGTGTTTTTCAAAGCGGCAGATCCCCAACGACTGGCTGCCTGGTACAGGGATTGCCTGGGTATGCCCGTGGATGAATATGGAGCTGCGTTTCAGCCAGGCGACATGCCGGCGGGTGGCTATTCGGCGTGGTCCCCATTTGCTGAGGATACGACGTATTTTCAGCCGTCCGGCCGTGCCTTCATGTTTAACCTGGTGGTGGATGACCTGGATGGGTGTTTGGCCCAGGTAATGCAGGCCGGAGCCACCCTGGTCGGGGATGTAGCTGACGAGGAATATGGTCGGTTTGGGTGGTTTCTCGACCCGGAAGGCAATAAGGTTGAGCTTTGGGAGCCGCGGAAGTCCGGGGCTTAATGCCGCGCAGCCCGCGTTTCGGGCCATTTGCTGCCGTGCCGAGGGGAACGGGTCTGCGCAAATTTTGGAGGTTTGAATGAAGATTGAAGACAAGCTCGCGGTGTCTATCCATTACACGCTCACCAACGAGCAGGGCGAGACGCTGGACAGCTCCGATGGCCAGGATCCGCTGCGCTACTTGCATGGCGCGCGCAACATTATCCCCGGCCTCGAGGCCGCCTTGCACGGCAAGGCAGCGGGCGACAAGCTCAGTGTGACCGTGCAGCCTGACCAGGCCTATGGCGAGATTAATCCCGATATGATCCAGGTTGTGCCTCGCGAGGCATTTCAGGGCATCGACGATATTCAGCCGGGTATGCAGTTTCAGGCATCCGGACCCGATGGCCAGGCCCAGGTCGTCACCATCAAGTCGGTTGGTGAAGAAGGCGTAACGGTTGATGGTAATCATCCTCTGGCCGGCCAGGTGCTGAATTTTGATGTGACGGTTGAAGAAGTGCGCAAGGCCACAAAGGAAGAGATCGAGCACGGCCACGTGCACTGAGGCCTGGATTGCCAGCCCGTCTATAGCCCGGGTTCTGGTTTCCCTGCCGCAACACTCGAAGCGGCAGACTTGAGTGCGGATGCTGCACGGCGAATTTGGTGTGCACCACGTGACAGGTTTTGTTCATCGGAAAATGCAGCATGGCATTGACCCCTTGGAGCGCCAGGCTGAGCAATATTCCTGCTATCTTTGCCGGTGAACATCGTTGGGTCGCAGCATTTTGTGTACCTGCGTAGGGTTAGGGTGCAGCATTTTTTGGCGGCAACGCCGTGTTTCTGCATACCGAATAATGTCGCAGCATGCGCAGGACCGTGGGTGCGGCAGCCTGGTCCTTGCGCACCTCAAACAAGTACCCAATGGTTTGTTGTAGAACGCGGCGGGTTAAAACCCATTGCCGAACCTCGGGCGAGTGTACGGTTTTGCGGGTTGGCTCAGCGGGGAATCTGACGTGGAAGACGATCGACGCAAGGAACATTGGGATAGAGTCTACCGGGAAAAAGAGCCCACCCAGACCAGTTGGTACCAGTCCGATCCGGCGTTGTCCCTGGCCCTGATTGAGCGTGCAGCTCTGGATTTGAACGCGCGTATTATTGATGTGGGCGGTGGCGCGTCCGTTCTGGTCGACCGCTTGCTTCAGCGAGGGTTTCAACAGCCTAGCGTCCTGGATATCTCCGCGCAGGGACTGGAGAAAGCACGAGCGCGCCTGCCGGTAAATGCGGCAGTGGACTGGATTGTCTCAAGCATCACAGAATTCAGACCCACTGTTCGCTATGCCTTATGGCATGACAGGGCGCTCTTTCACTTTCTGACCGATCCTCTGGATCGAACGCGTTACCTTGCCGTTTTGCGCGAAGGTCTGGCTCCGCAAGGCCAGTTGATTGTGGCGGCTTTTGCCCCGGATGGGCCCTCACGTTGCAGCGGCCTCGAGGTTGTGCGCTACGATGCAGAGAAACTGGGCCGGGAATTGGGTGCTGAATTTCAATTGTTGGAGGAAATTACGGAGACGCATATCACGCCTTCAGGTCTTGAGCAGCGGTTTGGGTATTTCCGCTATATTTACCAGCCAGCGAAGGGGCTTGAGTGAAATCGATACTCGCCCTGGCCGGCTTTTTGCTGCTGAGCTTTTTGGCGGCCTGGGTCGGAGCCTTGTATGCGCCGGGTGAGTGGTATGCCTCCCTGGCAAAGCCGGCATGGAATCCCCCAAACTGGGTATTTGCACCGGTATGGACGGTTCTATACGTCCTGATCGGATGGAGCGGATGGCTGGTATGGCGTGCCGAAGGCTTACTCACAAAGCCACTGGTATTCGCGCCGTATTTTCTACAACTGCTTTTGAATGCGGCCTGGAGTTGGCTGTTTTTCGGTTTGCACCAGCCGGCCCTGGCCTTTGGGGAAATAGTTTTCCTTTGGCTTGCCATATTCGCCACCGTCATGGTGTTCTGGCGCCGGTCCCGGGTCGCAGCATTGCTATTGTTACCTTACCTGGCCTGGGTCAGCTTCGCCGCGCTTCTCAACCTGGCGCTGTGGCGGCTAAATCCTTGAGGGACGAATGTAAAAGGAGACTTCGGTGAAGCGCCGTGACACTGGCCTTGTCTATTCCACCGCCCGGGGACGGCTGTGCCCGGTCTGTGAAAACCCGCTGGATCAATGTCTCTGCAAAGCGGCTCCCGGCGCCGCCAGCGGAGATGGGGTGGTGCGTGTTCGAAGGGAAGTGGCAGGGAGAAAAGGCAAGGCCGTAACCGTAGTAAGCGGTGTGCCTCTGGACGCAGCGGCCTTGCAGGTCCTGGCCAAGGAGCTGAAAGTGCTTTGCGGGTCTGGCGGAACTTTGAAAAACGGCGTGATCGAAGTGCAGGGTGATCACGTGGAAAAAGTAATGACCCGATTACGGGACCGCGGTTACACAGTGAAGCGATCTGGCGGCTGAGCCATGCGGTGCATGCGTGCTGCAGCCGGGAGAGGACAGACAATGACTGATGATCGACTAATAGATATAGAGACCAAGCTGGCCTACCAGGATGATTTGCTGGAGACACTGAATAGCCTTGTCATCAAACAGCAAGCCCGGATTGAGGCGCTGGAAAATTTATGTCGCGGCTTGGCTGACCGTGTTCGGCAGTTCAAGGACACCGGGCAGTCACCGGACGAGCAATATGAAATACCGCCGCATTATTAATGCTCCCTGCTTGCTTCGGCGGGGTGCTCCTGAATGAGCCAGTGGCAGGTATATATGCTGCGCTGTCGCGGTGGACACGTGTACACGGGCATTGCCACGGACGTTACGCGAAGGTTTGAAGAGCACGTCAGCGGTCGCGGGGCCAAGGCATTAAGGGGCAAAGGGCCTCTGTCTTTGTTGATCAGTGCGCCGGTGGGAGATCGAAGCCAGGCGCAGCGCGTGGAGGCGCGAATCAAGCGTTTGCCAAAGAACGCCAAGGAGGGCCTGGCTGGCGCGCCGGCGTCGCTGCACAATTTGATAGGAGCCGTGCTGCAGGAGACCGAGACGCCGGCCGGCGCGGCCGGGACTGAGGCAGACTAGATACCGGGTTTGGCCAGCAGGGGCGCAAGCGACATGCGGGAGAAAACCAGTGGTTAACCACGAGGTTGAAAAATTGCGGGAAGGTCTGCAGGCACTGAGACTGCAGCTTGGCGAGGAGCTACGTGCCGGTCTGGAGGCAGGTGCCACGGTGCAGTTGGATCAGTCGCGTGTCGGGCGCTTGTCGCGCATGGACGCCATGCAGGCCCAGGCCATGTCCCAGGAAGTCAGTCGTCGCCTGCAGACTCGCCTTCGGCAAATTGAATCAGCCCTTGCCCGGCTGCAGGCAGGCGAATACGGTTACTGCAACGAATGTGGTGAGCTGATCGATCCCAGGCGCCTGGAAATAGATTTGCTGGCAACCCGTTGTATATCCTGCGCCAGTAAAAACGAATTCTGAAT
>JAPHSC010000408.1 GCA_026193125.1 Gammaproteobacteria bacterium | reverse complement strand
CTGTTTACGTGGAATTTGAAACGCTATTGGTAAAGCGGGATGGGAAGTGGCTGATAATAATGGAGCGCCAACTCGATGACGTCGACCCGGCTGCATGGGCTGCGCTGTGAGAATCTGCGCATCCCTGGCTAATTGGAGGGCGCCTTACGGGCAGTATGACTGGGGCACCTGCAAGGCACCGGCTATAAACCCTCGTGGCCCCGACTCGGTAAAGCAGTGTTCTCGAACAATGAACCTGGAGTAAAACCCATGAATACACCTTCGCGAAGCGCGCACGTCAGTTTTCAGGACGCCCTGTCCAAAGGCGAGGCGCCTGAAGGTGAGCTTGCGGTCCCGATTTTCTCGCACGGCACGCTGGAGGTTGAGCTTTACACCCCCGTGGGCCACGACATGCAGACGCCACACACGCGGGACGAGATCTATTTCGTTGCCAGGGGCAAGGGCCAGTTTTTCGACGGTTCCACAAGGTATGCCGTGGCAGCGGGTTCATTCTTATTCGTCCCGGCTGGCCAAGTGCATCGCTTCGAAACTTTTTCCCCGGATTTTGCCGTATGGGTGGTTTTCTACGGGCCGGAGGGTGGCGAATCTGAATAAAGACCTGAAGCAGGTTCCTCTTTCAAGAGCTATATAGGCTTGTTTTCATATCTGGCATATTGTTTTTGGGACCTTGCTCACGATCCCGGTTTTGGTGGCGCTGGCGACAGGGCAGAGATACCTGAGGACTTGAACAGTCAATCCAGGAGTATTTTCTATTATGGAAAACGTATCTATCGAGGCGATATTTCAGGTTGTTGAGGCAATCGCGGTAACGGCCGGCATTATACTGGCAGTGGTCGGCTGGAGGCAGCATAAGGAGCAACAAGAGAGGGAATCCGCACTTGAGCTGTTGCACTCATTTCAAACTCCGGACTTTGCCAAGGCCTTGCTACTGGTTTATGGGCTCAAGGAAGTTGGACTGTCCAAGAAACAGGTAGAGGAGCGTTTCGGTGAGGACATGCATTTGGTCTATGCCTTGACCACAACCTGGGAGAGTCTTGGTGTGCTCGTGTTCAGGAGAGAAATCAGGCTCGAACTTGTCAGTGAATTCTTCAGTGGTCCGGTCAGAATAAGTTGGCAGAAGCTAAAGCACTACTTTCTGGAAGAAAGGGCGGAGCAGAAGCGCGAGACTATCGGCGAGTGGTTTCAGTGGCTGGCTGAGCGACTAGGCGAACAGGAGGTCACGGTGGGTCGGGTACCTGCTCATATTGCGTATAAAACCTGGAAGCCACGGTAGGCAATGAAATTTACAATGTCATTGTCATGATTAGCCAACACTCCCCGATTTTTCCTCCACAGGTCTGCGATAGTGACCCCGTCATGCTGGCGGTTGTTTATGGCTGATAGTGTGCGCCTGCCTCGTTTTGTTCCAGGAGCCGTGTTGCGCAGGCTTGCGACTTCGGACCTGGCAGAATTCCAGTCTTATCGACACGACCCCCAGCTTGGTCAGTACCAGGGTTGGTCGCCCACGACCGACGCTGAAGCCAGTTCGTTTCTGTCGGAAATGAGTAGCGCTGAAGTACTTCTACCGGGTATCTGGATTCAGCTCGGTATTGCTGATCCGGCAAGCCTGACCCTCATTGGGGACATCGGTTTGTTGCTCGCCGAGGACGGCCGGCATGCGGAGATCGGATTCACGCTTTGTCGCCAGTGGCAGGGGCGAGGTATAGCTACCGCCGCAGTCCGGGCCGCTCTCGACCTCGTGTTCGAGCAAACCCGGGCTGAGCGGGTACTTGGAGTCACCGATAGCCGCAACCTGCCGTCCATTCGGCTACTTGAGCGCGTGGGTATGCGCCAGCTTGAGGCCCGCAACGCGACGTTTCGGGGCGAGGACTGTCTCGAGCTGATATACGCTATTTTCAGGCAGCGTCAGAAATAAGCGCTTGTGCGGGCTGAACTTGACTGGAAGCGTCCATTCACAAGGATACAATTCAGCGCGCCTGGAATAATTATCCTGGCGGAATGTCGAGACTATGAAGTACCTGGGACCCGAGTCGCCAGTCGCCCTGTCCCCATGATCCCGTCGACGTAGTTGCAGGGTGTCACATAGAATCATGAAAAGGCCCGATAGTTCTGTAGACTTGGCCCCATTATGCGTTTGCTGACCTGTCTTCGAGCACAATGATTTCCGCCAGGGTTGGATGTGATGAGCATTAGAAAGCTGATACTGATTGCCGCAGTTCTGGCTGCAAGTTACCTCGGAGTCATCAACAACGCTCCGATGGGGCCAGGCACTGCACCCCCGGTTTCGCCGGTATCCTCCCCGCTTGCCCCGCCCAACGCCATCCTGACAAGTGCAATCGCAAATCGCGAGAGCGGAGTCCAGGTGCAAGGTGGCGGCACCGTTACCAAGGTGCTTCCGGATGACACTAATGGGAGTCGTCATCAGCGCTTCATACTGCGGTTGTCTAGCGGGCAGACATTGCTGATCGCTCACAATATTGATCTTGCTCCCAGGGTCGCGTCGCTCCAGCCGGGGGATCAGTTGGAGTTCAACGGGGTGTTTGAGTGGAACGACAGGGGCGGTGTGATTCACTGGACCCACCACGATCCCGCTGGCCGTCATGTGTCAGGCTGGCTAAGACACGCCGGGCAAACCTACCAATGAGTACACCGCTGCTGAAAAGGCGGGATAAGAAAGACAGTGTCTTGTGCTTGCCTGCCTTGGGCCACGTGAGGATGCACCTGGCGTGGACGTGTCGAGCTGCATGACATCCCGCGACACAGGCGCAGCGATGGAGGAATGATGAAAATAATCCTGATCATCGCGGTACTGGCCGCACTGGTGCCGAAAAATTTGCTGGCCCAGTTGGCGGAAAGCAGCCTGGCACCCGGGATCCTGCTCGAGGACCTCACCTGGGTTGAGGCCGAGCGCGTCCTCACACCTGACACGGTGGTCGTCATTCCCCTGGGTGCGCAAGCCAAGGAGCACGGGCCTCACCTCAAACTCAAGAATGACTGGTTGACTG
>JAPHSC010000269.1 GCA_026193125.1 Gammaproteobacteria bacterium | reverse complement strand
TAGCCGGTGAAGCCGGCCCCGAGATTGAGTCCGTTGTCCCACTCATAACGGTAGCCACCGTAAATATCGACTTCCAGGCCTGGCTTCACAGCCGCGGCCCAGGTACCCAGGTAGAACCCGTCTTTTTCGAAATCGAATCCGCCATTCGCCGAAGACTCAGCCTGGGGCACGCCGCGGAAGATGTAGTCGGAATTGAAGCCCAGATTTGCGCTGACCTCGGCCTGCGCGGTACCCATGCAAGACAGCGCCGCCAGCGCTGCCACGGTTTTGAAGGTCTTTGGCATGCTCGTCCCCTGAAGTTGTTGAATCGATCCGGGTCTGGCCCGGCAATCTTGTTTCCCCGGGCCTTTCAAAGCAGAATTCATGCCAAGTGACAATGTTTGCAAAATCAGTGTGTTGCACTGGCCCAGCGAGTTCGGCGCGCACCAATACAGTGCACGAATTGCGTTGCAGTGCATCAATGTCGAGCGCGGGTGCAGTTGTGCGCCCGGCTGGTGTCATGCGACAGGCCATGAGGAGGGGCCAACGTTGTTTCAGCCAAGAAAACGGGCGAAACACCGGATTTGGTTCTTGGCAAGCGCGGCGGAGACGGTGACAATTGCCGAATGCAAATAGATCCAAAGAATTTAGACGCCCTGGCGCGTCGTCTCGCTCAGGCGGTACCCCCGGGGCTGAATAGCCTGGGGGACGAACTGGAACGTAATTTGAAAGCCGTGCTCCAGTCAGGTTTGAAAAACCTGGACCTGGTTACTCGGGAGGAATTCGAGGTCCAGCGGGGAGTGCTGGCTCGAACCAGGGAGCGGCTGGAGCAGCTGCAAGCAAGATTGACTGAGCTGGAAGACGGTCTGAACAAGCGCACCTGAGAATCACCCGTTAGGCCATGGAGGGCGTATGGGGCTGGCGACGGCATTTAGCCGGGCCGAGGCAGGCCTGGACGCTCCTCGCATAGCGGTTGAGGTTCACTTGCGTGGTGGTCTGCCCGGCATAGCGATTGTTGGTCTGCCCGAGATTGCGGTGCGTGAGAGCAAGGACCGCGTCCGCTCGGCCCTGGTAAACAGTCAATTCGAGTTTCCCGCCCAGCGTATTACCGTGAACCTCGCTCCAGCGGATTTGCCCAAGGAGGGCGGTCGCTATGACCTGGCAATTGCTGTCGGTCTGCTTCGGGCCTCTGGCCAACTTCCCGACGCATTGGCGGATATGGAGTTTCTTGGCGAGCTGTCCCTGGGTGGCCATATTCGGCCGGTCCGGGGCTTGTTACCGGCGTTGATACAGGCATGCAGCGACGGAAAGGCGGTGGTAATACCCTCGGCCAACGCAGGAGAGGCTACCTTGTTGCGGGACGCCAGGGTGTACACCGCCGATCACTTACTGCAAGTCTGCAGCATGCTGAGAGGAGACCTGGAACTCGAGGCGGTGCAGCATCGCCCGCCTGCCCAACCGCAGCTCACCGAAAACGCCTTCCGCCTGGTACGTGGCCAGCTGCAGGCGAAACGTGCCCTGGTGGTCGCAGCCGCCGGTGGTCACAGCCTGCTGATGTGCGGTCCTCCTGGTAGTGGCAAGAGTTTACTGGCAGCCTGCCTGCCTGCGCTGTTACCGCCGCTGCTTGAAGCGGAAATGCTGGAGGTGGCTGCCGTGCGTTCTTTGCGGGGAGACGCTGCGGCCTATCTGCAGGTGGGAGCGAGACCCTTTCGCGCACCCCACCATACAGTCTCCCCGGTAGCATTAACCGGTGGAGGCAGGGTCCCGCGACCCGGTGAGGTTTCCCTGGCCCACGCAGGTGTCTTGTTTCTCGATGAGCTACCTGAGTTTGAGAGACGTGCCCTGGAAGCCTTGCGGGAGCCGTTGGAGACCGGAGAGATTCGTATATCCCGGGCCGCCGCAAGCCACGTGTTCCCGGCCAGTTTTCAGCTGATAGCCGCCATGAATCCCTGTCCCTGTGGCTACCACGGGGACCGTCGCAGTCAGTGTCGTTGCAGCGCTGAACAAGTTCGTCGCTATGGCGCGCGCATATCCGGCCCTCTACTTGACCGTATAGATATGCGGTTGATAGTGCAGCCGGTTCCCCGCAGTCTGCTCCTGGCCAGGAGCGAGAAAAATGAAGCTGCAGGGCAAGAAGGCGAAGAGATTGCAAGGGCGGTGTCAATGCAAAGGAACCGGGCGGGAATACTCAACGCACGGCTGAATGTAAAACAGGTGGAGCGCTGGTGTCGTCCGGACCCGCAGGGGATAGGACTGCTCGAGCGGGCCACGGACAGAATGGGTCTCTCGGCCAGAGCGGTGCACCGTTGTATGCGGGTGGCAAGAACCGTGGCGGACCTGGATTGCGCGCAGGATGTGAGCGCTGCGCACGTGGCCGAGGCACTGGGCTACAGACAGTTGCAAGGCTGAGCGATGGCCGCGTTGAGTGGGCTGTCGTATCAGGCTAATCTAGCGCGCCTCTCCCCCTCCGGATATACGCGCTTCCAATGATTCGTCTTAATCAGCCACAAACCGCAGCGGTTTCCTACGTGCAAGGCCCGCTGCTGGTACTCGCTGGTGCGGGCAGCGGCAAGACCCGGGTCATTACCGAGAAGATTGCCTATTTGATCAAGCAGGGTCTGTAT
>JAPHSC010000096.1 GCA_026193125.1 Gammaproteobacteria bacterium | reverse complement strand
TTGGCGGAACACGCCGGCGGCGACGTCGTGCAAGTGCTGGAATCTGCCGTAAACCGTTATCGAGCAATTGCCGACGAATTGCTGGATGAACTTGGAAACGTTGAATTTACCGAGATCCTGGACAGGGATACACAGGATTTGAAGGATATTCTGCGCGCCATCTCCATCATGCGCTCCGCCGCGAATATCAGTCGGGACGTGGTGTCGGGTTACGGTGAGTTGTGGTCGGCACAGCTGTTGAGCAGATTTCTTGCCCGTCGCTGGGGAGCTGGTCGAGTACGCTGGCTTGATGCACGGGAGACCGTGGTCATCGAACAGCATGAGCTGGGTCCCGTGGTGCGCTGGGAAGATTCGAAAGTAAAGCTGGCTCATGAACTGCCCGACGATTTCGACGGACTGGTTGTTGTTACCGGGTTTATTGCCAGTGACGCCAAGGGTCTGCAGGCAAATCTGGGGCGCAATGGCAGCGATTATTCGGGTTCGATTTTTGGCGCCCTGCTGGACGCGCGCGAGATTGTGATCTGGACAGACGTGGATGGCGTCATGAGCGCAGACCCCCGCAGGGTGCCTGATGCATCGGTTATCCAGAGCTTGTCCTACAGCGAGGCCATGGAGCTTTCTTACTTTGGGGCCAAGGTGATTCATCCGCAGACCATGCACCCGGCGGTGGACAAGCACATCCCGATAGTCATAAAAAACTCCTTCAATCCCGCGGCGCCGGGGACGGTTATTTCCGCCGCACCGGGTTCGCCGGGCGTGGTGAAGGGCATCACTGCCATTGACGGTATTGCGCTGATCAATGTGGAGGGCGCCGGCATGATCGGTGTTCCGGGCACAGCTGATCGCTTGTTCGGCGGCTTAAAGGACTCCGGAATTTCTGTAGTGCTGATTTCGCAGGCAAGTTCGGAACACTCGATTTGCGTGGCTGTTCCGGAGAGAGATGCCGGCCGGGCGGCAATGGTGATACGCGAAGCGTTTGCCGCAGAGCTGCGTGGTGGACAGATACACGCTGTGGAAGTAAATGCCGGCAATAGCATTCTGGCGGTGGTCGGAGACGGAATGGCCGGCGCCGCAGGCGTCTCGGGCAAGGTATTCGGCGCCCTGGGGAAAGCCGGTATCAATGTGCGGGCCATAGCCCAGGGTTCGTCGGAAAGGAATATTTCCTGCGTCATCGGTAGTGAGCATGCTTCCAGGGCCTTGCGTGCAGTGCACGCGAGCTTTTACCTCTCGCCGCAAACGGTCTCAATTGGCCTGATTGGTCCCGGGAATGTTGGTGCTGTCCTGCTGGACCAACTGGCCGGGGAAGTGGAGCGACTACGCAAAAATTTGAACCTGGACCTGCGTGTGCGCGGGATCGCCGGTTCCAGGCGGATGTTGCTTGAGCCGCGTGCCTGCAACCTGTCAAATTGGCAAGCAGCGTATGCGGAGCGGGGCGATACTGTCGACATGGATCGCTTCGTTGATCATGTGCAATCTGATCATCTTCCACATGCGGTGATAATCGATTGCAGCGCCAGCAACCAGGTAGCCAGTCACTACGCTGCATGGCTTGAACGCGGTATACACGTGATTACGCCGAACAAGCGAGCCGGCACCGCGCCCATGCAGAGTTACCGGGAGCTGCGCCGGGCGCGGCGTGCCGGCAATACCCGCTTTTTGTACGAAACCACGGTGGGTGCGGGTCTGCCGATCATCAGGACTCTCCAGGACCTTATCCAGACCGGTGATAAAGTTGAATCCATAGAGGGGATACTCTCGGGAACCCTGGCTTACCTGTTCAATCTGTTTGATGGCAGTGTGCCTTTTTCGAGCCTGGTGAAAAAAGCACGCGAGCAGGGCTTCACCGAGCCGGATCCCAGAGATGACTTGTCCGGTATGGACGTGGCGCGCAAGCTGGTGATCCTGGGCAGGGAGATGGGCCTGGACCTGGAACTGTCGGACATACAGGTGGAGAGCCTCGTGCCAGAGGACCTGGTCGAGGCTGATGTCGACACCTTCCTTGACCGCTTGACAGACTTCGACGCGAGCATTGCGCAACGACTCGAGCAGGCACGTAGCGACGGGAAGGTTCTTCGCTATGTCGCCAGGTTGGATGCCAGCGGCAAGGCGACCGTCGGGCTGGAGGCAATCGGAGAGGAGCATGCGTTCTGTCGTATTGATCTGACCGACAACATCGTCAAGTTCAGCTCGCAGCGCTACGCCGAGAATCCGCTCATCGTGCGTGGACCCGGGGCAGGGGCAGACGTAACAGCGGCGGGCATTTTCGCGGATTTGTTGCGTCTGACTGGGTACCTGGGTGCCGCTCTCTAGTGCGTGGCGGGTTCCAATCCTGCACTGCCAGGGCGCCGGGCTCGGTAGGTAACGTCGCGGTAGGCTTTGACATCCTTGGTCATGCTTTTGCTGCCGTATTCGACCAGGTCGAGGCCCGGCGCACGGACGAAGCGGG
>JAPHSC010000200.1 GCA_026193125.1 Gammaproteobacteria bacterium | reverse complement strand
GGTTTGCAGGAGCGCCGACGCCATGGCGGCCACGCCCAGTTGCAACGCTGCGGGTACAGGCTGGATCGCTTATGTGGATGCCAACGATCTCGACGGCGACGGCATGCCCGACGGCAATGGCGCGCTGGATGCAGGCGAGGAAATCCTGCTCGCCAGCGAGGGTCCTCCCGACACTGTCACCATTACCTCTGATGGCACCTTCGTCGCTTACGCCAGCACGGGCTTTTTGCGCGCCGTTGCGGGCACCGATTCGGCAACCGTTTTTATATTGTGTGATACCCGCGGCAACGTGCTCACTTCCGGCGGTGGTTCAACCGCCCGGGCCATCGTAATCTCACCGACCGGCCGACCCCAGATTCAACGCACCATCGCCGAAGTGACCGCCGCAGGAGGATGCCCGTGATTAATCAGAACCTCGCACGGTTTCGCGCTCGCGGCTTTTCCCTGGTAGAAGTGCTGGTTGCCTTGCTCGTGATTTCCATCGGCATGCTGGGGCTGGCGGCCTTGTATGTAGAAACCCTGCGCATGAATCGCACCGCTATTTACCGTACCCAGGCCGTAAACCTGGCCTCTGACATGGCCGAACGCATACGCGCCAATGCCGCGGCCGGCGTGGCCTATGCGGGTGCCGGCGCCGATTCGGGTTGTAACGAGGGCGGCGCAGCGGCGGTTGCCTGCACACCGGCCCAGATGGCGGCACAGGACGTGTTTGACTGGCAGCAGGCCGCGGCCGCCTTGCTACCTAATGGCACCGCGGTGCTGGGTTTCGTGGCCGCCGGAGCCGGGACGCCCAATGTATACACGTTGACGATTACCTGGACCGAGGTGAGCCAGGCCGCCGACCTCACATTTGTAATGACGGTGGAAGCATGATGTTGGCAAACAGAAACACCATGGGCAACACACCGGGCAGCCGCCAGCGTGGCGTGACCCTGATCGAGTTGATGGTCGCCCTGTTGATTGGCTCGATCCTGCTGATTGGCGCCATTTCAGTCTTCAGTGACAGTCGCAGAATGTTCCGCACCAGCGAAATCATTGCACGTCTGCAAGAGAATGCCCGCTTTGCACTGGATACCATAGAACCGGATATTCGCGCGGCGGCCTACTGGGGTCTGGCCAATGGCTATACCCTTATAGAAGGCACCGCCACCGCAGCAGACGCCGTTCCCGCCGGTATGGACGTCACCGGGGATTGCGAGCCGAATTTTTCCCTTGATCTGAATGCCGCGGTCAATGGCGGTAACGATGCCTTCCCCTACCCGGACTGCGCGGTATATGGCAATGGCACGGTGGCCAACACCGATGTGCTGGTTGTGCGTCACGCCGGCAGAAACGTCGCGCCTCTGACCGCAGGCCGGTTGCAGATCCAGTCTGACCGCGAAAAGATTCGCGTACTGGTTGACGGTGTATTGCCTGCCGGTTTCGAAGTCGCCAGTTCCGAGACGCGGAACCTTGCTGTGAACACGTATTACCTTAGCCAGGACTCCGTCCTTGGCGTGGGCGTCCCTTCTCTGCGCCGCAAGGGCCTGGGTGCAGGTCCGGCGCTGGTGGACGATGAAATTATTCCGCATGTGCAGAATTTCCAGGTTCAGCTGGGTGCAGACACCACCGGTGACGGTGCCGCCAATATGTACGTGAACCCGGGCAACGAGCCCGCTGGGGCCGTGATTGTGGCAGTACGTGTGTGGTTGCTGTTCCAGGCCGATGACATCGACAGCAGTTACGTCGACAGCCGGGCCTACAACTTTGCCGGGCAGGCGCTGGGTCCCTTCAACGACAACAGACACCGGCTGCTGGTCTCCAAGACCATACAGCTGCGTAACACGAGGTTCTGAGCATGACCTTCACACATCACAGGCAGCATCACAGACAACAAGGAGCGGCGCTGGTTATTGGCCTGATCCTGTTGTTGATCATGACCTTGCTGGGTGTCTCCGGTATGAATACCGCATCCCTGGAACTGATGATGACCAGTAACGAGCAGTTCTCCGAAAATGCCTTTCAGGCATCCGAGGTGGGTATTGAACGCGTGCTGTCCACCGGCGGATTCACCACTACCGGTGCGCCCGTGGTAACCACCGGGGCCGTCGGTACTGGCGATGGCTTCGAAGCAACCACGAGTTTCGAAATTCAGACTGCTGTTCCCCCAAGAGTGGGTTCGGCTTTCAGCCGTGGCGTGGCTGGCGGCGGATTTGCCGCCTACCACTTTGAGATAATGAGCCGCGGTACATCACAGCGAAATGCGCTGGAGCAGCACACCCAGGGCCTGTACATCATCGGTCCAGGCGGCGGCACCCGCTTCTAACACTTGCCGGAGAAAAACCATGTTTATCCGCATCGCGTTATTTACCTTCGTATTGTTGCTCGGCCAGGTAGCACACGCTGCCAGACCGATGACGATACTTGAGAACTCTTACGAGCTGGAGGCCTCTTCGCTCACCCTGCCGGCAGAGGTGGGACGCTCGGTGTTCGTGCGCGCCTGCAATACCTGCCCCGGGCAACGCCACACACTGGTCGAAAGCACCCGCTTCAAGGTAAACGGCAAGGAAGTTACCCTGGCAGCCATGAGACAGGCACTGAATGCCGAACCCCGCGCCTTTGTCGGGGTCGCCTATTCGGTAAAAGACAAGAACCTGACCTGGGTAAGACTTACCTCTGCAGATAGCCAGGCAAATGGGGATACCCGCAAGCCAGGTGACAATCATTAATACCGCCAACGAACAAAACGGACGCGGGAAGTATTACGCGTCGCATTCTGATAGAGCCATTGGAGGAGCTGTCATGAAACTAGCCATGAAACCTTTTGCGGTGGGCACCGCCACCACCCTGATGGCGCTGCTATTCAGCTCTGTCTCCCTGGCCGATGACACCGAGCTTTTTATTGGCAATTCCGCTGACCAGGAAGCTGCCTATCCGAATTTGCTGTTTATTCTTGATAACTCGGGGAGTATGCAGGATACAGTCGATACCAGCGACCCTTACAATCCGGCAACTGTTTATACTGGCGACTGCGATCCGGACAAGGTTTTTTACCAGAGCGGTGGCATAAACAACCGGGGGGAAGTGCCCGAACCACCCGGGTGCGGCAGTGACAATTATGTTATGGAAGCTGCCCTGAAGTGCGGCGCGGCAGCATCTCCGCTTGCCGATGCAGGCTTCTATTCCGACCGTCTTACCC
>JAPHSC010000109.1 GCA_026193125.1 Gammaproteobacteria bacterium | reverse complement strand
GCCCAGGATGCAAACAGGGTCAGCGCCAGGGTCAGGACGACCGCGGCACCCACCACCACTGCCTCGCGCCAACCCAGGGTAAAACCAATCAGCAGGACCACCGAGGCGGTTGCAAAAATCAGTTTCTGAATGAGCTTGCTGGCTTTGTCGTCGGCAGTTTGCCCGTAATTGCGCGTGATGGTTGTCTGCACATTATCGGGGATCATCACGCCCTTGAGTTGATTCACACGCTGGATGACCTGGTCGGCAATGTCCACCGCATTGGTGCCTGGTTTCTTGGCGATGGCCAGGGTCACCGCGGGGGCTATAACCCCAACGGGCAGGGATTTGTCGGCCGCGCCGGGGCCAGTGCCGAAAGACACATAGCGCTCGGGCTGATCGGGGCCCGCGCTGACGCTGGCCACGTCGGACAGGTACACCGGTTTGCCGTCATACACCCCGACCACCAACTCGGCGATGTCCGAAGCATTCGACAGAAAAGTGCCTGCGGTAACTGGAACCTGGCGGTTATCCGCCACCAGCGACCCGGCTTGCGCCACCACGTTACCCATGGTCAGCGCCCCGCGCAGAGCGTCCAGCGAAAGGCCGTAAGAGGCCATGGCCTGTGGGTCCAGTTCCACATGCACTACGTTGTCTGGGCCGCCGATGGTGTAGACATCGCGTGTACCGGGAACGCGCTTGATCTCCGCCTCAATTGTGTGCGCCACCCGCTGTAATTCCTGGGCGCCGAACTCGGGCTGCTCCGTCCACAGGGTTACCGAGACGATAGGTACATCATCAATACCCTTGGGCTTGATCAGCGGTCGCATGATGCCCAGGCCCGGGGCTCGCCAGTTATCATTTGACTCAACCGCGTTGTACAAACGCACGATGGCCGGGTTGCGTAACTGCCCCACCTCGAATTGCACGGTGAGTATGGCCATACCGGGTCGAGACACCGAGAACGTGTGTTCCACCCCTTCGACCTCGGCCAGTATTTGCTCCATCCTGCCCGATACCAGATTCTCAACTTCTACCGCGCTGGCGCCGGGAAACGGTACAAAGATATTGGCGAAGGTCACATCGATTTGCGGTTCTTCCTCGCGCGGTGTGATACCCGATGCAAGCAAACCCAGCAACAGACCGGTCAGCGCCAACAGCGGCGTAATCGCTGACTCCTGGAACCTGGCCGCCAGTCTGCCGGAAAACCCCAGTTTTTCTTCATTGCCCATGGTCGGCTCCCTGGGCACGGTACTGCTTCAAATAAATTCCGGCTTGCACGGTATCCAGCGCAACGCTTTCATTCTCCTCGAGACCCGCAAGAATTTCGATACGCTCTCCGTAAGCGCGGCCTACCCTGACCTGGCGCAAAGCGATACCGGCGTTGCCGTCCACCACGTACACGGCGGTCAGCTCACTGCGACGTAACAGGGCCTGGGCGGGAATCAACAAGCGATGGGTCTCGCCCACCACAAAACCTACTTTTACGAACATGCCTGGATACAGCACCACATCGGTCTGTGGCAGGCTTATCCGCACTCGAAATGTGTTGCTGGCGGCATCCGCCACCGGGAAGAACGTGATGCTGTCTGCGGCAATGTCGATCTCGCCGTAATGCACGGTGGCCTTACCAATCTGGCGAATGGCGTCCACCATACTCTGGGGTACATCGACATTTACGCGTAATTGCTGCAGGGACAGACCGGTCATCAGGGGTCGTCCCGGTGCCACGCTTTCGCCTGGTTCAACATGACGCTTGGAAACGATACCTGCGTAGGGTGCGCGCACTACGGTGTAGTCCAGCTGTTGTCTGGCGGCGACCACGCCGGCCTGTGCAGACTCCTCTCTGGCCTTGGCTGACTCGTAGTTGGCACGAGCCTGGTCCATACGCGCCCGGGAGACGGTCTCATTCTTGAACATTTCCTGTATGCGCGAGAAATCAGATGCCGCCTCGCTGGCGCGAGCCCGGGCTTCCTGCAAACCTGCCTCTGCGCTCTTCAGGGCTGAGCGCTGTTCCTTATCCGTCAGGCGGACAATGACCGCGCCTGCCTCCACGAAATCATTTACATCCACCAGGATCTCTGTAACCCGACCGGATGTCTGGGCCGACACCGTGGCCTCATTGACCGCTTCCACAGAGCCATCCCAGATACGTTCCCTGGGCGCGATCTCGTAGACGGTCGTGGTGACCTCGAAGGGATAGGTTTCGGCGGCACGTGCGCTATTGCCGTTGCCCAAGGCCAGCAAGCCCAGCGCAGCGGCAAAAACCAGAGCCGGGCGGGCGACAGATGAAAAATTCATTTCCTTCTCCATGTTCATAGCAGGCCCACGGCCCGGGCCAGCCGAATACGCGACAACTCGATATCGTATCTGGCGTTGTCATAATTCTGCTGGCTCAAGTTGCTCAAATTCTGAGCCTCCAGCACCTCGGTGTTCGTGCCCTCTCCATTGCGATACCGGTCACGCACTACCCTGAGGTTTTCCTGCGACTGCTCAACCGCGCGGGCGACCACTTTCAAGCGCTGCCGGGCCTCCTCTTGTTCCAGCCAGGACTGGCGCACTTGCAGCGCGATCAGGCTCTCCATATTGCCTCGACTCTGGCTTGCCGCCCGTGCTCGTCGGGACAATGCATCGGCCGCATGGCGAGTGCGCCCGCTGTCAAACAAATCCCAGTGCACGCCCACACCCACCATCCAGAAATCTTCCTGATTGAGAAACTGGTTATCCAGATAGGTGTAGCCGCCAGTCAGCGCTACCTGGGGCAAGCCTCGAGCCTTGGCCGCCTTGGCCTGGGCACGCAGGGCGGTTGCTCCTTCCTGCATTCCGGCCAGCTCCGGACGTTGCTCCAACGCCAGCGCCGACAAGGACTCCAGATTCTCGGCACCAAAATCCAGGCCGATCAGCGGTACCCCGCTATCAAGATTCACCGGCGCCTGCAATTCCCTGCCCACACCGCGGTTGTAGGCGGCGCGGGCAATATCGAGCTGGTTGGTGGCCTGCAAATTGCGCTGGCTCGCATCAGCCAGTGCCACCTGCGCCGACAGGTAATCATTACGCGGAACCAGACCGGCATTAAACATATCCTCCACGTCCCTGGCGTGCGCCTGGAGACTCATGAGATTGCTCTGCGCCACCTTCAATGCGCTTTCTGAGCGCAGCACGTTGATATACGCATCGGCGATCGCCAGCTTGGTATCCATGGCCACCGAGCGCGCCTGGTGTCTGCTTGAGCCCAGACCGCCCTGCGCAGCGGCAATCCCATTGCTTAATGCGCCCGAAGTAAACAGCGGCACACTGATCATGGCATCCGTAGCAGTCACGGTAGAGCCTGTGTATAGCGGGAGTTGCACCGGAATACCCGCAGCCCCGAAATCAAATGCCGGGGTTTCATCCATGCGGGTGATACTCCCGTTGGCCGAAAGCACGGGATAGCGCCGGGACTTTGCCACGGCAAGCTCTGACTCGGCCGCCTCTACCTGGGAATTGGCAGATTGCAGGGCCAGGTCGGTATCCAGCGCCAGCTGCCAGGCCTGCGCGAGGGTTTCCGCCTGGCCGACATTTGCCACCAGGAGCAGGGACAGCAAGGTCGTGACGGCGGTCATATTGCGGCTTGATTTCGCTAATTGGGATTGGCTTTGCATTGTTGTTTTTTCTCCTCTGGCCTGGCCCCGCAAGACAGTCAATCGTGCAAAACCCGACACGGCTGGAGTCGGGTCATCGGAACATCAAGAAAAAGGCTGAGACATCCGCGGGCATCGCCACCATCCTTGGGGACCACCAAACGAGTGTCACAGCCGGCACCTGACCTGTGGTGTGTGAGCCTAAACTCGTCGCGTAATATAAGATATTACTAATAAACTATGCAAATCAATAAGCTATATTTTCGGCGCAGCCAATTCGTACTTGCCGAAGCCCCGCCACGAGCAGACTGCAAGTGACTGAAAAGTCGGGCTTTCAAACCCATGCATGAGGCAATGGCCGCAGGCCGTATTGCCCACGCCGGTCGGGCTCGCGCCTGTTCTTGCGCAGACCAGGTCAGTCGGTATCAGTAGCAGAATCTAGTGGAAAACGACCAGGATAGCTGCACCGAGAAACAGTCGATACAGAACGAATGGCCACATACCGACCCGGCCAATGAGCTTCAGGAAAAAGTGTATGCAGAGATAGGCGCCTATCGCCGAGGTGGACGCCCCGATCAGCATGGCCTCCCAATCCACGGCGCTGGCCGAGTCCAGCAGATCCAGACCCTCCAGGCCACCAGCCAGCACTATTACCGGGATGGACAACAGAAAAGAGAAGCGCGCCGCCGCCTCACGGGTCAGCCCGAGCAGCAAACCGGCCGTCATGGTGATGCCGGAACGCGATGTCCCGGGCACCAGGGCCACCGCCTGGGCCAGGCCAATCAGGATTACGTCCCTGAGCACAAGACTGTGTTCATCCCGGCTGCGCCTGCCAAGCCTGTCGGCGACACCCAGCAGTACGCCAAAAATGATCGTAGTCGCGGCTATCACCATGGGATCACGCAGCGCGGTGGATACCATATCGTTCATGAGTAATCCGGCGATACCTACCGGGATCGTAGCCAGCAATACGCCCCATGCCAGGCGGGAATCCTGATCCAGTTCGCGCTTGTGCAATGAGCCAAACCATGCACGGGTCAGTACCAGCAAATCCTGCCGAAAATATATCAGGACCGCGGCCAGGGTCCCTACGTGCACGGCGACGTCAAAGGCCAAGCCCTGGTCCGGCCAGTGCATGAACCTGGGTAACAGTATCAGGTGCCCTGAACTTGAAATAGGCAGGAATTCCGTCAGGCCCTGCAGAAGAGCCAGCCAGATCGCGTGGTAGGTGTCCATGGCTAGAGTGTTACTCCTCTCAGGCTCCGTTCGTGTCGGCAGACTACCGCAAAAGCGCGCCGATGGCGCGAACCGCATGCGGCTTGCCGAATACCGGCCGCTTCACAGGGTGTGGGTCAAATCATGCATGCCAAAGCCCGACACACAGTCGTCTAATCCTCGCGACAAGCCGATGACCTTGAACCGCTCGCCCATTTCACCGGGCAGTATCAATTTGCGCATCTGGCTTGCCAGGTCCAGCCTCTGACGGGCGGTGTCGGCAGGCGCAAGCTGCAGCAATCGGTCAATGCCGGCGCCGGCGAGAAAATGGGCCTGGGTCGCAAAGCCCATAATTTCCAAGCCAAGGTCGACCGCCGTTTCCGCGACCCGGGTGAAATCCACCCAGGCAGTAATGTCCTGAATGCCCACGTAGCGTAGCGGGTCAGTGTGAGCACGATGCCGGTAATGGCAGATCAAGGTGCCATCATTGCGTTGGGGGTGGTAGTACTGGGATCGGGGCAGGCCATAGTCGATCAAGAGCATCAGTCCCCTGGACATTGACTGATTCAGGGCCTGCAGCCAGGGACCCAGCTGCAAGCAAATCTCCGAGGTAAATCCGGCGTCAGGCCTAGCGGGTAAGCCGGCGCTGAGACGCAGCCATTCCTGCTGTAACACATCGCTTGCGGCCACATCCTGCCAGGCAAAACCATCTACCGACCAGCTAACCGCCTGTGCGACCAGACCTTCTGGCTTTATTCGGAACCGCTCCACCGGCAGGGCATCCATAACCTCATTGGCCAGGATCACACCCTCCAGGCCGACCGGCAGCTTGTCCAGCCATTCAACCCGGTCGAGCAGGCCTGGCACGCGGGTGGCCAATAGCGCCTGTTGCCGCTGGCGCAAGTCAGCGCTGACCTCCAGGATCAGGTAACGGTGCGGCAACCGGCCCTGGCGCTCAAGTTCATCGAGGATGTCTGCCGCCATGACACCGGACCCGGCACCCAACTCAAGCACGTCTCCACCACCCATCTCCTCCAGCACCTGGGCGACCTGGCCGGCCAGGCAACGGGAGAACAGGGAGGAAATTTCAGGCGCTGTAACAAAGTCGCCCGACTCACCGAGCTTGGCTGCACCGGCACTGTAATAACCCAGACCCGGCGCATACAGGGCCAGATTCATAAATTGGGAAAACGGGATACTGCCCCCGAAGGCGTCCATCACCTGGCGTATGTGGACTTCCAGTTGCCGGCTATGGGCCAGTGCAGTCGAATCCGGTACTGGCAAACTCCGGCTGGAATTATCCTGCTCTGATGGATGGCTCACGGAATCTGGCCCGATGTGAAAAACAGCCCCGGTACTCTACTGCCTGGACGCGTCTTATTCCAGAAGACCCGTCCGTCGGCGCAGGCTGCGACGCCGGCCGCGCGCGCAGTTCGCGGCCGACGCAGAGCAGTCTAGTTACTCCGGGTCTTGTGAGCGCCCATGAGCTTCAACACAAATTTTTCGTAATAGGGCTCTGTCTGCCCGTTACGTACCTTGCGCAGGAAATACTTCTCGAAACCGATCTTGGCCAGATGCACCCACTTGCCCCTCGCCGCCCAGTTGGTATTCCTGGGAGGAATTTGCGGCAATGCCAGGAAAGCCACCCCGCTGTCGCCGAAGTCCGCCAGACACAGGGCATTCCAGGTTGCCCTTTCCGCAGGCTCACGCCCTGCGAGTGCAGCCAGGATATTGTGCGTCGTCGCGGTGACCATCGACTCAATCATGTAGCCGGTCTTGGGCGTGCCGGTGGGTACGACCGTGGGTCCAACGGGTGGGATAGCGACGCAGACACCCACCGCGTAAATGTTCTTATACCTGGGATTGCGCTGGAATTCGTCGATCAGGATAAACCCACGTGGATTCACCAGTCCTTCGATCCCGAATACCGCGTCGATGCCCTTGAAGGCCGGCAGTATCATGGCGTGCTTGAAGGCCAGTTCATGCTGCGCCTTGTCTGATCCATCCGGATTGACCTCGGTCACCACCATCTTGCCGGCTTCCACCCGGTTTATTTTCGAATTCGCCAGCCAGTGGACATGCCGCTGACGCAACTCTGACTCCATCATTCCCTTGGTATCACCGACGCCGTCCAGGCCCAGGTGCCCGACATAGGGTTCCGGCGTGACAAAGTACATCGGCACTTTGTCGCGTATCTTGCGCCGGCGCAGTTCGGTATCCACGATAAACGCGTATTCGTACGCCGGTCCAAAGCAGGAAGCACCCTGGGCTGCGCCCACCACCACAGGCCCTGGATTACGGGCGAGTTCCTCGAAGTCGAGGCTGGCCTTTTGCGCGTGCCCGGTCTTGCATACCGAGCTGGTATAGCCCTCCGGACCCAGTCCTTCAACTTCCTCAAAGGCGAGCTTGGGTCCCGTCGCAATCACCAGGTAGTCGTAGTCCACCGAGGTCCCTGAGGCCAGCTCGACGCGATTTTCCTCCGGATGCAGCCTTGCAGCCGCATCCTGCACAAATTCAATATCGTGTTTCGCAAACAGCTCTTTCAGCGATACTCGAATCTGCTCCGGCTTGCGCCAGCCAACCGCCACCCAGGGATTCGAGGGGGTGAACTCAAAGAACTCGCTGTCATTGACCATCACCACGCGATCGCCTTTCCCCAGTTCCTTGCGCAGCTCGAACACCTGGGAGATTCCGCCAATTCCGGCACCCAGTACAACAACGCTCGTCATATCAATATCCCCCGCCTGTTAAGCACAATGCGATGAACAACACTCGGCGCAGCCGCGGTGTGCGACCAGCCGGGGTTCCACAGCAAAACAGAATATTACATGTTTCTAAATAAGATCAATCTAATTAAGTAGCTTTACGACCCATGGCCTGGGGTACCCTAGGAAAGATTCACTCAATTGGCCGCCATGCCCAGATACCAGGCACAGGAAACCTTAAATGAGTCATAACTCGCTGTCTGAGAAGACTGTTTTTATAACCGGAGCAGCAAAACGCCTGGGCGCCGCCATGGCCAGGGTGCTGCATGGCGCGGGCGCGAGCCTGGTATTGCACTATCACAATTCACAGGACCAGGCTCGGGCGCTGGCCGACGAGTTGCAGAGCAAGCGCCCCGACTCGGTAGTCCTGATTCAGGCCGACCTGCTGGACATACCCGCACTGCATAGAGCGGCAACGCAGGCGGAGCAGGCGTTTGGGGGTCTGGATGTGTTGATCAATAACGCCAGCAGCTTCTACCCGACGCCGCTGGGCAATATCACCGAGAATCAATGGGACGATCTGCTCGGTACTAATCTGAAAGCCCCCCTGTTTCTTTCCCAGGCGCTGGCCCCGGCCTTGTCCAGGCGCCGAGGCCTGATATTGAATATCGTGGATATTCATGCCCGCCGCCCCATGCGCGACCACACCCTTTACTGTGTGGCCAAGGCGGGACTATCGATGTTGACCATGAGTCTGGCCAAGGACCTTGGGCCCGGCATACGGGTTAACGGAATTGCGCCAGGTGCCGTCCTGTGGCCGGAGGCCGGCATGCCCCAGGCAGCCAGGGACAAGATTGTCAGTGAGATTGCACTGGGTCGCTGCGGCACACCCGAGGATATCGCCCGGGCCGCCATGTTCTATATCTGCGAGGCGCCCTACGTCACGGGCCAGATACTGGCGGTGGATGGCGGGCGCAGCCTGGGCTGGTAAGACAGAAAAAGGAAGGGGCGCCAAGGCGCCCCCACCTGCGGCCAGAATCCGAAT
>JAPHSC010000050.1 GCA_026193125.1 Gammaproteobacteria bacterium | reverse complement strand
GTTTGGACGTGCGCGCCAAGGTGATTGGTGAGGCCATGGAACTGGGCATCCTCCCGAATGATGAACGTTATGAAGCGGTGACCTTGAAGCTGGCATTCGAGGGTCGTCATGGCCAGAAAACCGGCGCGGGTATTTTCCGCTACGAGCCCGGCAACCGCTCGCCGATTCCCGACCCGGCGGTAAGGGCCTTGATCGCTGCTGAAGCGACGCGGCTGGGTGTGATGCGGCGCGAACACAGCGATGAAGAAATTCTTGACCGTTGCCTGTTACCGCTAGTGAACGAGGGCTCGCGTATCCTGGAGGAGGGTATCGCCTTTCGACCGGGAGACATTGATATCGTCTGGTTGTATGGCTACGGCTTCCCACCCTTCCACGGCGGGCCCATGCATTATGCCGATGCCGTGGGATTGCCAAGCATATTGGCACGCATGAAGGAGTTCGCTGATCGTGATGGTGATCCGCATGGCTATTGGCGCCCTTCAACCTTGCTGAAAAAGCTGGCGCTTGAAGGTGGGAGCTTCGCGGCCTGGCGTGGTTAAGAGCAAAGTCAGAAGGCGGGGTTCGAGTAACACTGAAAAGCACAAAGGAATAACGAGATGAATGGAGCGATGTCGGTATTGAAGGCGCTGGAAGCGGCCGGTGTTGAGGTCTGTTTTGCCAATCCCGGTACCTCGGAAATGCACCTGGTTTCGGCCATAGATCGCAGCCCTGGCATGCGCCCGGTGCTGGCCTTGTTCGAGGGCGTGGTGAGCGGCGCGGCAGACGGTTATGCGCGTATGAGCGGCAAGCCGGCAGCCTGCCTGCTGCACCTCGGCCCCGGGTTCGCCAACGCCATGGCCAATATTCACAATGCCAGTCGCGCCGGTTCGCCCATGCTTAACCTGGTCGGCGATCATGCCACCTATCACCTGCAATACGATGCGCCGCTGAATTCGGATATTGAGGCCATCGTGTCATCCGTCAGTGACTGGACTCGCCGGAGCAAGGACACCGCGGGCCTGGTGCAGGACGTGGCCGAGGCCATAGCGGTGGCCAACTTGGCACCGGGCAAGATCGCCAGCCTGATCATACCGGCGGACCTGGCCTGGAGTCAGGCGCCGGAACCGGTACCCGTGCCCGCTACGGCGCCTTTCATCGCGCCCGACGAAGAAGCGCTTTACAACGGCCTGGCAGCGCTGGTTTCCGGTCAGCCTTGCGCCCTGATGCTGGGGGGGAACGCCCTGGTCGGTGAGACGCTGGAAATCGCCGGCCGTATTGCCGCCACTACCGGTGCAAAACTCATCACGGATTGTTTCCCGGCGCGCCTGCAACGTGGCGCCGGCGTGGTGCCGGTGGAACGCATTCCCTACTTTGCCGAGATGGCAACTGCCTACATGGCCCAGTTCAAGCACCTGGTGATCGTGGGCAACAAGCCACCGGTGGCGTTCTTCGCCTACCCGGGCAAGCCCAGCTGGCTCACCCCTGAAGGCTGCCACATCCATCATATTGTGGATGCCTCCGGCGATTTGCCGGCACTCCTGACCTTGATGGCGGAGAAACTGGATGCCGGGTCCGAGGTGCTGCGCGCCCCGGCGGCAGTGCCGCCCGCGCCCCAGTCGGGCCCGTTGACGGTAGAAGCGGTTGCAGCGGTAGTAGCAAACATGATGCCCGAGGACGCCATTGTCTCGGACGAGGCTGCCACCAGCGGCATGCCCTTGTTCCCGATGACGGCCGGGGCTGCCCGCCACGAGTGGCTGTGCCTGACCGGTGGCGCCATCGGCCAGGGTTTGCCCCTGGCGGCCGGTGCGGCGATTGCCTGTCCCGAGCGCAAGGTGCTGTGCATGAGTGGTGATGGTGGCGCCATGTACACGGTGCAGGCCTTGTGGACCATGGCCCGGGAAAACCTGGACGTGGTGACGGTGATATACAGAAACAACAGTTACGCCATCCTCAATATTGAACTCATGCGTACCGGTGCAGGCATGCCCGGTGAAAAGGCTCAGTCGATGCTGTCGCTGGAAAATCCTGAACTGGATTGGGTGGCCATGGCCCAGGGTATGGGTGTGCCGGGGCGAACCGCGAGGACGGTCGAGGAATTTACCGAGGCCCTGGCAGAGGCCCTCGCGCGTAAGGGTCCTTCACTGGTCGAGGCCGTAGTACCGCCGCTTAAGCTGGGGTGAAATGCGGGATAGGGGACAGTAACCGTAACTGGTACTGAGGAGTCTGTGAAACAGGGAGCCTGTCCTCTAATCAAGGTCACTGTCCCCGCAATACTCCCGGAACAAGGGCGGGAAAGAGACAGCGGTCTTACTGATTTCGACGCCGATCTAAGGAGTCGGTTTGCTAAAAGCGCTGATCAACAAGTTTGTTGATATTCATGATGATAATGAGCTGAGAGGGCTGTTGATAGCAACGGCTTACGGCTTCTTCATCATGTTTTCCTATTACATTTTGCGCGCCGTTCGGGATGAGATTTCCTCGGCAGATCGTGGCAATTTGCAGATTCTGTGGACCGCGGTATTCGTCGTCATGCTGCTGGCCGTGCCGGCCTATTCCTGGCTGGCTTCGAGATACTCCCGTGGTGTGTTTGTGCCTCTGTCCAACCGGTTTTTGATCGCCTGTCTATTGGCCTTCTATACCTGCCTGATATTTCTCCCGCTTGAGGCACGTGTATGGATAGACCGTGTGTTTTATGTCTGGACCAGTGTCTATGCACTGTTTGTGGTAACCGTATTTTGGGGCTTTCTGTCTGACTGTTTTGATAACAGCCAGGGCAAACGATTATTCGGTTTTATCGCTGTAGGCAGTTCGCTGGGTGGTATGGCGGGTTCGGCCATGACCGCCGCGCTGGCTGAAATCCTGCCGACGTTCTCGCTGTTGTTGCTGGCGTGTATTCCGCTTGAAATCGCCTCCTGGTGTGCCAGTGCCTTGCACCGGCGTTTTCAAACGGGTTCTGTGGCGATCCCGGGAGAAGCGACGAGGGGAGTGCCGGGAACGGCGTGGAGCGGTATGCGGGCTGTTTTTTCGTCGCCTTACCTGCTGGGTATTGCAGCCTTTATCGCCTTGATGACCTTTGTATCAACGATGCTTTATTTCCAGCAAGCCAACCTTGTGGCCGAGGCCTTTGCAGACCGTGGCGAGAGAACTGTCTTTTATGCCAGGGTGGATTTGCTGGTCAATGCGTTGACTATCATATTCCAGGTCTACCTGACGGCCCGCATTATCAAATGGCTGGGAGTGGGCTTGACGTTGGCAATCGTACCGGCTGCCATGGCCCTCGGGTTTGTCGCAATAGGCGTATACCCGACGCTGGCTGTGCTGGTGGCTGTGCAGGTTATTTACCGCGCCGGGCGCTATGGCTTGACGAAGCCTGCGCGTGAAATCCTGTGGACAGTGCTGGGACGCGAAGCGAAGTACAAATCCAAACCCTTTCTGGATGCTGCAGTGTACCGGGGTGGCGACCTGCTCAGCGGCTGGATCTATACTGGTCTGGTCGCGCTGGGTCTTTCGATCGGCGCCATCGCGCTGGCTGCTTCGCCCGTGGTTGGCGTATGGACTGTCCTGGCCCTTAAACTGGGTGCGCGACAGGAGAGTTTGGCAAAACAGGAGGATAGAATGCCATGACCATTTCAAGACGGACATTCCTTGAACTCAGTGCCGGTGCGGGATTCATTGCTGCCGCGGGTAACTGGCGTGACCTGCGGGCGGAAACACAAACCAGGATCATGGCGACCATTCCGTCGACCGGCGAGCAGGTGCCCGCAATTGGAATTGGAACGCGAGACTATCGCTCAAATACCGATGCCGCCGATATGCAGCGCTTTCGACAAACGCTGGAGGTATTTCATACATCCGGTGGCAGGATTATTGATACCTCGCCCAATTACGGTGAGGCAGAAACGGTCATTGGTGAGTTGCTGCGGGACATCGGTATTCGAGACGATGTGTTCATGGCGACCAAGGTGGATAGAGAGGACCAGCAACAAGGTATTGAGCGCATGAATCGCTCCTTCGAGTTACTGGGTGGGGATCAGATCGACCTCATGCAGGTGCATAATCTTCGTGGTACCGAAGCAGAACTGGAGACCATGAAGGCCTGGAAGGAGCAGGGCCGGTTTCGCTATCTGGGTGTTACCTCGCACGACCCGCAACAGTACGCGGAAATGGAAGACGTCATGCGCAGGCATCCCCTGGATTTCATACAGATCAACTATTCCCTGGCGAACCGTGTCGCCGAGAAAAGTATTTTGCCGCTGGCCCGGGATCGGGGTGTCGCGGTACTGGTAAATCTCCCGTTTGCCAGGGGTCAGTTGTTCAAAGCGGTTGCCAGGCGACCGCTCCCGGATTGGACTGCCGACATGGATGCCTATAGCTGGGGGCAGGTATTTCTCAAGTACATCGTGTCGTACTCGGCGTCGATCATCCCCATCCCCGGTACCACCAAGCCACATCATGCCGAAGACAATATGGGTGCGGCTGTCGGGCGCTTGCCTGATGCCGCGCTGAGGCGTGAGATCGAGACCTATATGGCGCCGCTGCTCTGAAGGCGGGGACAGTAACCCTAACTACCTTAAGTTGTGGGGACAGTAACCCTAACTACAGCAGCGGAAGTTATTTGGTGACAGACCTGTATTAAAGATAAAAGGCGCCTGCCACCCAATTTGAGGAAGATAAGGTTGCTGTCCCCCTATGTTGCCTTCTTGCGGGGCGCTGCCTTTTTCTTTGTCTTGGCCTTTGCTTTGACTTTGGGCGGAGTCTTGCTGGAGGTCTTGGGCACAGAAGATCTGCGCTTGCCCACCGGCGGCGGGGCATTTTCTTCCACAAAGCTCATCGCCAGGTTGAAGGCGCTTTCGCTGAATTCGAGAACCTTCTTGAACTGCTCGTCGCTGAGATTGCGCACCCCGTCGCGTTTTCGGAGGATGTTCACGAAGCGGCGTTCACGTTCAATCTGGCGACTCAAATTCCCCGCGCCCAGGCCCTCCAGCATTTTTTCCAGTTGCGGGTTGTAGGTGCGGGCGAAGCGGATGATGAACGGCAGGGGGTCATTGCGCGCCAGCAGGGATGCCAGTCTTAACACCAGGTCAAAGGACAGGGTGGCCGTACCGTTTTCCACCGCCTTGAGCAGGGATGTGTCGGCCATGTCCAGAGCCTTGCTCAAGTCCTCCAGGGTCAGTCCGGCGGTTTCACGCAGGTCATGCAGCGCGGTACCGGCCTGCTTCATGGCTTCCAGTCGATCGGGTGACAGGGAATTCAACAAAGGTGAGTCAAGTAACAGGTTGCTGCCCCAGCGCAGGGAGGCCTCACCACGCTTGAGCATTTCCTTGAGAGCGCCGCTGGCCAGGCCACCGGTCAGTCGGGCCGCCGATTCCAGCAGGGAGGGATCGTTAGCTAGCCCGGTGGCCGGGGAGGTGTCTGCCTTGCCTCTTTCCCGTGGATTAGACTGGGTCTCTTCCTCGTTCCGGCTGTTCGGGTTGTGGTCCTTGTCTGAGGTTTTCATCCATGGCTCCCCTGTTGCAGATGTAGCAATGATGCACCCATGGGGCAGTTGTTTACCAGTCAATACGTCCTGGCAAGCCGGCAGCGGTATAATGTCCTGGCCCCAAGATAAACAGGAAAGCGCAAGCCCATGCCCAGTATCCAAAGCAGGCTGCTAAACGGATTTTTTCGCATCTTCGTGCGCCGGCGTATTAATGCGCAGGCCAATATCCCGGACCTACGCGAGTTCGTAGCACGCATTGACGCGCGCCTGGCCAAGCCATGGCCTGGACAGGTGCTGAGGTCAACCGACATCGGCGGTGTGCCTTGCGATTACCTGGAGTTGCCAGGCAATCGGCCAGACCGCGTGCTGCTGTACTTGCACGGTGGAGGGTTCGTTTTTCATGCGCCGAAGTTGTACCACAGCTTCCTTGGCAGACTGTGCAACGTCACGCGGACCAATGCCTGGTTACCGGATTACCGACTGGCGCCAGAGCATCCCTTCCCTGCGGCACCTGATGATTGCCTGGCCGCCTACCGTGGCCTGCTGGACAAAGGCATTGCGGCCGAGAACATCGTGATCATGGGTGATTCTGCGGGCGGCAATCTGACGCTAGTCACCTTGCAGCAAGCGCGCAAGGCAGGCCTGCCCATGCCGGCCTGTGCCGTGACCCTGTCCGCAGCCAGCGAGGGTGGAACCCCGAGTTCGACCGCCATCGCCAATGCACGCCGTGATCCGATGTTCACCATCGAGGCCATGATGTTATTCAGAAAAACCTATTTGCGGGACGGTGATCCCCTGGATACCAGGGCCTCGCCGTATTACGGGAGTTTCGAGGGCTTTCCGCCCCTGTTGATGTTTGCCGGCAGTACCGAAATGCTGCTGGATGATACGGTGAGTGTGGCCCGGCGCGCGGCCTACCAGGGTGCGCGGGTGCAGGCCCAGGTGTGGCACAGCATGATCCACGTCTTTCCCCTGTTCCACCAGTTGCCCGAGTCGGACCTGGCTCTGGCAACCATCGCAGGATTCATTAACCAGGCCCTGGATAATCCTGCCGACATACGCATGCACGGCGAGATTCTGCAGGGAATCGTAACGATGAATACGTTTCCCCTGCCTGGCTGATCAGCACCAGATACAGCTCAGGGGATGAGACTACCGCCGGGCAGTTGCTCGGCGAAGATACCACTGTTGACCATGCGCGTGACTGCCGCCATGTGCTGATCCAGGCGATGGTCCTTCTTGTTCAGGACCACCTCGGTACGCACGATGGCGTGCACGGCTTCCAGTTCGGGCGTAGTACGCAAGGGCTGCTGACTGTCGATGGCATGCGCGGCGCCCATCAGTTCGATGGCCAGGATGGTGGCCAGGTTGTCACAGATGGCCAACAGTTTGTGGCCTGCCCAGGGCGCCATGCTCACATGATCTTCCTGTCCGGCCGAGGTCGGTATGCTGTCGACACTGGCCGGATGGGCCAGGGTCTTGTTTTCCGAGGCCAGGGCAGCGGCCGTGACCTGGGCCATCATAAAGCCGGATTCCACGCCCGGCATTTCAGTCAGAAACATGGTCAGACCCGGATTGACCCGGCGCACCAACAAGTCGGTGCGACGCTCGGATATATTACCCAGTTCAGCCGCGGCGATCGCCATAAAATCTGCAACAAACGCTAACGGTTCGGCATGGAAATTACCGCCGGAAATCACGTCATCACCGAAAATCAGAGGATTGTCGGAAACGCTGTTGCACTCAAGTTCAAGCGTGCGAGCGGCGTGCCAAAGCGTGTCCAGCACCGCGCCAAAGACCTGTGGCATGCAACGCACGGCGTAGGGATCCTGCACACGATCGCAGCCGCTGTGACCACCATGGATATCGCTTTCACTGAGCAGGCTGCGGAATAGCTCGGCCGCCTTGATTTGCCCTGGCAAGCGTCGCGCCTCATGCACCCGCGCATCGAAAGGTGAATAACTGCCGGCGAGTCCTTCGACCGTCAGGGCGCCGGCGACAATGGCCGTGCGCAGAAGAATATCCAGCCGGAAAAGACCTTCCATGGCCAGTGCGGCGCTGACCTGGGTGCCGTTGAGCAAGGCCAGTCCTTCCTTGGCCCCCAGCTCAACGGGCCTGGCGTGGGCTGCAGCCAGCAAGGCCTCGCCGGCCAGCTCGGCGTGACCCTGGGTGCCTTCGCCCTCGCCGATCAAGGCCAGCGCCAGGTGCGCAAGCGGAGCCAGGTCGCCGGATGCACCGACAGAACCCTTACCCGGAATTGTCGGGAGCGCATCATGATTGAGCAGGGCCAGCAGTGTGTCCACCACCTCGGGTCGAATACCGGAAAATCCCACGGCCAGGCTGTTGGCCTTGAGCAGCATGACTCGGCGTACGATATGCCGGGGCAGGGGATCGCCCACGCCACAGGTGTGTGAGCGGACCAGGTTGTATTGCAAGTCCCGGACCTGCTCGACCGAAATGCTCTGATTGGCAAAGGCGCCAAAACCGGTGTTGATGCCGTAACGCGGTTCACCGCGTGAAACTGCCTTGTTCACCGCATCCACGCTGTGTTGCATGTTACCGCGTGCCTGCGCAGCAAGTTGGGCCTGGCCCGGGCTTGCGGAGAATTCGCGTAGCAGTTGCAGGCTCAGGTCGTGGCCCGTGAGTTGAAGCTCAGGCATGCCGTTGTCCTCGAATGTACACGGCCTCGGGCAGCAGGCCGCCAAGTTGGTAGGTCAGGGCCCGTGGATCAGCCAGATCCCACAAGCAGAAATTTGCTGTTTTGCCTGCTTCCAGCGTTCCCAATTCGGCGCCCTTGCCCAGGGCGCTGGCTGCATGACGGGTAACCCCGAGCAGGCATTCATCAGGTGTCAGGCCGAAGAATACCGGAGCCATGTGGATACAGGTGAGTAAACTTGCGATCGGCGATGAACCGGGATTCAGATCGGTGGCCAGCGCCATGGGTACCTGGTGATTGCGGAACAGGGCAACCGGTGGTTTCCGAGTCTCCTTCAAAAAGTAGAAAGCCCCGGGCAGCAACACGGCCACGGTGCCGGCGCGACCCATGGCTGCAGCGCCTGCCTCACCGGTGTACTCCAGGTGGTCGCAGGACCAGGCTCCCATCTTCGCCGCCAGTTCGCTGGCACCCATGTCGGAAAACTGCTCTGCGTGTACGCGGCAACCCAGACCCAGCGCAGTGGCCTGTTCAAACAGCCTGCGCATGTGCTCAACTCCAAAGGCGATGCGCTCGACGTAAATGTCTACCGCCTCGGCCAGTCCCTCGGCGGCCACGGCGGGAAGCATGTCGTCGCACACCTGGTCCAGGTATTGATCCGCCTGAGTGCCTGCCGGGATGGCGTGGGCGCCCAGGAAGGTGGGATGAATGTCCACACCCGATAGCTCGCCCAGCCTGCCAATGACGCGCAACATCTTCAGTTCGGATTCGGTGTCCAGGCCGTAGCCACTTTTGATCTCGATGTTGGTGACACCTTCCCGCAGCAGCGCATTCAGGCGGGGCAGGGCACTTGCGGCCAGGTCTTGTTCGGAGGATTCACGCACTGCCTTCACAGTGGCCAGGATGCCGCCGCCTGCCTTGGCGATGTCCTGGTAACTGGCGCCCGCCAGACGCGCCAGGTGCTCGCCCAGCCTGTCGCCGGCCCACAGCGCATGGGTATGGCAGTCGATGAAACCCGGCAACAGGGCGCGGCCCCGGGCGTCCAGGGTCTCCCGCGCGGGCCCGTGAACACCCAGCGCTACAATCTT
>JAPHSC010000169.1 GCA_026193125.1 Gammaproteobacteria bacterium | reverse complement strand
GCACTCCCCACGTGGCCAGGGTTTGACCGAAGTCCTCTTCCTGCCGTCTAAGACCCTTGGGGTCCGTTCCCTGGGCGAAATCGGCATTGCCTGCGATATCAAGAATACCGAAGATACCCAGGGTCGAATTAATTGCGAACCTGCCCAGCGAGTTGCCGGCCATGCGGGGTTTGCCCTGCAACAACTGGTTAATACCGTTGGTTGGTTCAAGCAGGTTTGAATAAACGTTGCTGACTCCTTTCTGCAAGGGATCCGGTGCTATTTCGTCATAACCCAGGGCCAATGGCCGCAGCATCACTTTGTCCAGGAAAGAATTGAAGCTAAAGACCGCCCTGTTTAGTGGCTCCAGCGGATCGCTATCTGAATAGCCAGCCGGTTTGCTGGCACACCCGGACAGGCACAGCAGCAGGCAGATCAAGACCGATCTTTTCCAGATTGATGGTAATAGAGGCGTGCCGGGCATTATCTTTGCTGGGGCGCAGCGGCGGTCTGACGCTTCATGTAGTCAGGTAAATATTCGGAAATTTCGTCCAGACGTGCCTGGAAGCGGGCTCGCTGTACCGGCTCCAGACCTGGGACATCAAGCGCCAGATTCAGCTGGTCTGCCGCCATGGTTAATTCACCGTTGATTACGTGATACTCGGACATGTAGTAATGCGCGTTGGCCATGTCGCCTTCGGCACTGGCGGCGGTCGCGATCAAGCGTGCCTGCTCCGAAGTCGGAGGTATATTGTTCAGTAAATCCAGTAGAATCCTGTGCGCTTGCCCCGGGTCTCCGGCGGCGATCAGGGCCCTACTGTAAGCGACGGACACTGGCACATTCCTGGGGAACAGGGCCTCGGCGTTCTGGTAGGCGGCGAGTGCGTCGGCTATTTGCCCGCTGGCCTCCAGCGCTTCGGCGTAGCCGAGGTGAAACGCTATCAGGTCCGGACGCTCGCTCAACAGAACCCGGAAAGTGCCCAGGGCGTCAGGCAGCTGATTACGTCCCAGCATTGCCAGTGCATAGCCGTAACGAATATGCAGCGGGTGGGGACCGGGGCGATCCCGAGTGTATTGTTCGTAGTAGCGCAAGATTTCGTCCGGGGAATCCGCACCCAGAACTCTGAGTCTTTCCCGCATCAGGAAATAGCCGTCACTGTCCGCCCTGTTGACGGTCGGGTACTGGGCCGCCCGGTCGGATGCTTCTGCGATGCGGCTGGACTCCATGGGGTGGGTGCGCAGGTACTCGGGCATTGCGCTGCCACTCTTGCCTGACATCCTGCTCATGGTGCCGAAGAAATCCGCCATGGAGGTGGGGTCAAAGCCCGCCGCTGCCAGGAACCCGATCCCTACACGGTCCGCTTCATATTCGTTGGCGCGTGTATGGTTGATCTGCTGCTGTGCGCTGTAGCCCTGGCTGGCCATCACGATGGCCGTGGTCATGTCGGCGCTTGCGCCAGTTGTTGCCGCAATCAGTAGACCGGCGATCAATGCCGCCGTGGAAAGCATGGATGATTTCTGGTCTGCCTGCGCCCGTCTCACCACATGGCGCTGAGTGACGTGGGCCACCTCATGGGCCATGACGCCGGCGAGCTCACTTTCATTTTCGGTCTGCAGGATCAGTCCTGCATTCACACCTATAAAGCCGCCCGGCAAGGCGAATGCGTTGATGCTATTGTCTTTGACGACGAAAAAATTGAATCGGTGATCGCCATCATGAGCGTAAGCCACCATTTTGTGGCCAACATCCTCAATGTAATTTTCAACCAGTGGATCTGTCAGAACACGTCCGGCGCTTTCCAGGCCCCTGACGACCATTCGGCCAATTTGATATTCCTCATCAGTGCTGATCATGCTGTCGGCCGCGCTGCCAATATCGGGCAGATCGTTGCCGGCCGCCACGGCGGGCTGCCCGATTGCCAGGCACAACATAGCGGCGGCGATGAGTAACAACACTTTCACGGTCGGAAATACACTCTCTGGGTGACTGGAGAAGACAAGTTTGGAGTAAAAAAGGCGTCACCGCGATTAATTTTAAGAAAGATTTGACGCGGGCGAGGCGCGGACTTCGGAAGGATATGCAGCTGAATTAGTTAACTCATTGAAATATTACAATATTTCATTGGCGTAGTCAGCGAGTCTGGAGCGTTCGCCCCGGCGCAGGGTCACGTGTCCTGAGTAGGCCCAACTACGAAACCGGTTGACTGTATAGGTCAGGCCGGAGGTGGTCTCGGTCAGGTACGGTGTGTCGATCTGGGCAATATTACCCAGGCAAATCAGCTTGGTGCCCGGTCCGGCCCGAGTAATCAGGGCCTTCATCTGTTTGGGCGTAAGGTTTTGGGCTTCGTCGACGATAATGTAGCGGTTCAGAAATGTTCTTCCGCGCATGAAATTCAGCGACCTGATCTTGATCCTGTTGCGTAACAGGTCATTGGTGGCTGCGCGTCCCCAGTCGCCACCTTCATCACTCTGGGTGAGGACTTCCAGATTGTCCATCAAAGCTCCCATCCAGGGCTCCATTTTCTCTTCCTCGGTGCCAGGAAGAAACCCGATATCCTCTCCCAGGGGCACGGTGACCCGGGTCATGATAATTTCCTTGTAGAGCCCGCTGTCCAGGGTTTGGGCAAGGCCGGCGGCGAGGGTGAGCAGGGTCTTGCCGGTGCCGGCAAAGCCCAGGATGGTGACAAAATCCACCTGCGGGCTCATGAGTAGATTAAAGGCGAAGTTCTGCTCGGCATTTCTGGCGCGAATTCCCCAAACGCTGCGGTGCTCGCCGCTATAGTCCTGCACGAGTTCCACTATTGCGCCATCAGGCTTGAGTTCCCGGACAATTCCGGACAAGGGACGGTCTCCGGCCATGTGCACAAACTGGTTCGGGCACCATTGCGCTACTCGTGGTCCCTTGATCAGATAATAGGTGTGTCCCGATTCTTGCCAGGAGTCCAGGCCCTTGGCATGTTCATCCCAAAAAGTCTGGGGTAGCTCATCTATGCCGGTGTACAGGAGGTCGGGGTCGTCCAGAGTCCGGTCATTGTAATAATCCTCGGCGTGTACGCCCAGTATGGCGGCCTTGATTCGAAGGTTGATGTCCTTTGAGACCAGGGTGACCAGGGTTTGCGGTGCGGCTTGTTGCTGGGCCAGGGTGTAGGCGAGGATCGAATTGTCGGCCAGGTTGCCGGGCAGCGTGTCGGGCAACTCCGCATTCATGGGCCGGGTCTGGAAAAACAGCCTGCCGCCGCTGCGTTCCTTGTGCTTTTCCGCCAGGCCGGCAGGTAGCGCTAATCCCTTGTCGATCTGTTGCTTGCTGGCTGACTGCATGAGTTCATCCAGGAAGCGACTGACCTGGCGAACGTTTCTGGCAGCCTCGGAAAGACCTTTCTTGTTGGCGTCCAGCTCTTCCAGAACCACCATGGGCAAATGCACATTGTGTTCATCAAACCTGAAAATTGCGGTGGGGTCGTGCATCAGCACGTTGGTATCCAGAACGAATATACGGCGCTCGCCGGTGCCACTACTTGTCACTATGGATACGACTCCCGATTCTCTGTGTTTTCTGCGCTGCGGCAGGGGCCGCAAGTGTGCCTTACAATGCCTTGACCGCCTCAAGTACTTCCTCAACGTGGCCTTTGACTTTCACCTTGCGCCACTCCCGCCGCAACACTCCCTGGTCGTCTATCAGAAAAGTACTGCGTTCGATGCCAAGCACCTTGCGGCCATACATATTCTTTTCCTTGATAACATCGAACAGCTTGCAAAGTTCCTCATCGGAATCTGAAATCAGATCGAATTGAAAACCGTGCTTGCTACGGAAATTCTCGTGGGATCGCAGGCTGTCCCGCGACACGCCCAGAATAATTGCATTTTGGCGCCGGAATTTCAGGTAGGAATCCCGAAATTCCTGGCCTTCAGTAGTGCAGCCCGGGGTACTGTCCTTGGGGTAAAAGTACAGGACCACCAGGCTGCCACGTAATTGCGACAGGGTAATGGTCTTTTCTCCGGTGGCGGGAAGGGAGAAGTCAGGAACCACCTTGTCCAGGGCCAGCTTACTCATCCATTTCTCTCCCGTGGTTGCCTGACTAGCTCTTGATCGGTTCGAGCACAGCGTCCAGGTTCAGCTGGTCGCAAAATTCCATGAATTCATCACGCAGGCCGGAAAGCTGAATTCGGGCAGGAATATCAACGTTCATTTGCACTG
>JAPHSC010000152.1 GCA_026193125.1 Gammaproteobacteria bacterium | reverse complement strand
TTGGTGCCCCTGATCAAGGCGGGTCTGAGGCACAAGGGTTTTGCCTTGCTGGATGTGCTCTCGCCCTGCGTGACCTTTAACGATCACGAGAACTCCACCAAGAGCTATGCCCACACGCGGGAGTTCTATCATCCTGCGATACATGCAGATTTCATTCCACCTAGCAAGGAAATCCTGGTTGAGTACGACCAGGGCGAAGTCATGGAAGTGAAGCTGCATGACGGCAGCAGCGTACGTCTGCGCAAAGTCGCCAGGGACTATGATCCTACTGATCGGGGGAGTGCCTTTAGCTACCTGATGGATGCCCGCAAGCGCGGCGAAGTGGTGACCGGTCTGTTGTATATCGATCCGAAGGGTGCCGATATGCACGAGCGTAGCGGTACTGCCCAGAAACCGCTGGGCCGTATGGGTCATGAGGAACTTTGCCCGGGTACTGCCACCTTGAAGGAATTGCAGAAAGCCTATCGTTAGACGCTCGCGTTAACAGGACCCTGACTAGTCCCAGCGGTTCGCCTGCTCAGCGAATTGTCTGCTTTCGGCGCGCACCACGCAGAAGCGCTGCCCGGTGGGTGCTTGCATGACCACCCAGGACGAAACCTTGCCCACACGCCGGGCGCCCAGCTTCTCCAATCGGCCTACCTCTGCCTCAATATTGTCGGTCTCGATGTCCAGGTGCACTCGGCTGGGGTGTTCGACAGTCTGCACTTCAATGTGCAAGCCGCCGGTCTTGCCAGACAGCGCCCGGTATTTCGATTCCTCCGGGGCCGGGCTTTGCTGCGCTGTCAGGCCCAGCGCCGAGGCCCAGAATGAAGCCGCCTCATCCAGGTCCGAGTGCTGGCAATCAATGATAAAGCCCCCCAGTCGGCTCTTGTGCATGGTCTTAATCCTCGACTGAAATGGCGTCACCCGGGCGCACGGTACCGCCTTCGATGATGCTTGCGCGCAGGCCGCCCCGGTCTACCATGCCCTTGACCACCTGGGCCTGGGTGAAAAACTCGTTGGCGTGCAGCGCACCCAGTCCGGCGCAGGGCTGACACAAATCCTTGCCTTCCAGCAGGGTTTCGCCTACCCGGAAGCGTTTGCCCACGAGTCGGTTCAAGTCCACGCCCCGGGTAACCAGGTTGCGCCGCGTCTGGTCGGCCCGCATGTCGAGTCCCGACTCGCGGTTGAATTCGGCTACCTTTTCTTCCTCGACCAGGGTGATCTGGCGATCCGGCCTGGCCCCTTCCTGGCGGAAATTACGATCGCCGATAATGCCTTTCCCGGGCACCAGCGAGGCCTCGCCCAGTTGCACCAGGGGGCCGCCGGATTCGCTCGCTATATGTATGGAAACTATGCTGGCTGACATGTTTGCTCCGAATTACTTGGCCCCGCCCTTGCACGGGGATTATCTGGCTAGCGGTTGTTGCTGCCCGGGTGCAAATACAGTAGCACGCGCCGGCTTTCCCGAACCAACACCGCGTGGTCTGGATTCAGCCTGCCGGAAGGCCCGCCAGCAACTTGTCCAGGTGTGAGGCAAAAGCCATCTTCTCTGACTGACCCAGTGGGCTCGGACCGCCGCTTTGTACGCCGCTGGCTCTCATGGTGTCGAGAAAATCACGCATGTTCAAGCGGGCGCCGATAGTGTCTGCAGAAAACAGTTCGCCGCGCGGGCTAAGGACGATCGCGCCCTTTTCCATGGCTTCCGAGGCCAGGGGGATGTCACTGGTAATCACCAGGTCACCGCTGGCAAGCAGGCGTACGATCTCGTCGTCTGCGACGTCAAACCCCTGTGGCACTTGCATGCTGCGTATGAAAGGCGAGGGTGGTGTGGCGAGGTAATGATTTGCCACCAGGATTAACTGGACACGACAACGCTGCGCAGCCCTGAACAGAATCTGCTTGATGGGCGCCGGGCAGGCATCTGCATCCACCCAGATCTGCATTGGCCGGGATTCAGTCACCTGCCTGGGTCCCGGACTCAGGACGCCTCCGGTTTTTTGCGTGGCAAGTGACCATACGGTTGATCTTCGGCAAATACGAATTCGTGATCATTCAGGTTGGATCCCAGCATGCGCTGATATTCGGCACTGAAGAACTCCATGGCCTTGTCCTTGTCGGCCCTGAAATGTTCCAGGTCACGCGCGTTGCTGGCTACGACAAACGCATTGAAACGGGCCGCAGCGTAGAGCAAGGCCATGCCTACATTCTCGCGGTTCATTTTCTCCAGGTTGGTATTGGCAAGACCTATAAAAGAATCCGCCACCTGCCTGAATTGCTTGTCCAGATCGTCGTCACTCATGCCGGCTGTCTCATTCTGAAGCTTGGATGGTCATTGTGCCGATAGACCGCCGGGAATGCATCCCCGGCGCATTCTTTACAGGCAAAAAAACGGCCGGGGTTAAATCCGGCCGTGCGCCAGTTTGGCGCAGAGGGAGTCGGGAGGGGAGCCCGATATCCATGAGTCGTCATCCAGGACGCCTATGCTCTATTCATGAACGTGTATGTTGCGGCTGAAAGCCCCAGCTCCTCTGTTGCCAATCTTCGCAGTAGTCCCGCTACTGCCTGCGATTGGCGCCTTGAAGCTGACTTTTTTCGCTCACAATCTACTCAGCCCGGAATAAATCAGTGGCTCCCTGGCACTTAAACTTTGGTCGCCTCCTAGCCCAGCTTCAGGGCCACAAAGCGCTGTGAATCACCGCGTCTGACCAGGGCCAGTACGCTGTCACCCTGTTTGGAGGCGGACTCAACCGCCGTGGCCAGACTCTGGGGTGTGTCCACCGGTGATTGACCGATACGCAGAATTACGTCACCCGGACGCAGACCCTGTTTGGCCGCAGAGGAGTTGGGGGCAACGCCCGTGACCAGTACGCCCTGCACCGAATCATCCAGGGTCAGTTGCTCGCGAGCCTGTTTATCCAGCGGGGCGACTTTCAGACCCAGCTTGCCGGTATCGCTGCCTGGCTGGTTGGCAGCCACTACTTCTTGCTCGGGATCCTGCAGGGTGCCCAGTTTGACTTTCAGTGTCTGCTTCTTGCCCTCGCGCCAGACTGTGACGGGAACTTTCTGGTCAGGCTTGGCGCGGCCTACCAGGCGCACCAGGCTGCGGCTGTCGTCAACAGCCTGGCCGTCGAAATCCAGGATCACATCGGTGACTTCCAGCCCTGCCTTGTGCGCCGGGCTGTCGGTGCTTACGTCGGAAATCAGCGCACCATGCGTATTTTCGAGCCCCAGGCTGCTACGGATTTCCTCGGTTACCGGCTGAATCTGCACACCCAGCCAGCCACGGGTTACATGGCCATTCTCGATCATTTGTTGAATGGCCGGCTGCGCCTGGGAGGCAGGGATGGCAAAGCCGATTCCTACGCTGCCACCGTTGGGCGAGAAAATTGCGGTGTTGATACCGATCACCCTGCCACCCGTATCAAATACCGGGCCGCCCGAGTTGCCACGGTTGATGGGTGCATCAATCTGCAGGTAGTCGTCGTACGGCCCCGACTGGATATCGCGTCCCCGGGCCGAGATGATGCCCGCGGTGGCTGTGCCGCCCAGGCCGAAAGGATTGCCTATGGCTACCACCCATTCGCCTACCCTGGCCGCATCGGAATCGCCGAATGCCACCGATGGCAGGGGCTTGTCGCTTTCCACCTTCAGCACGGCTAGGTCGGAGCGGGGGTCCGTACCCACTACACGGGCAGGTAGAGTGGTGCCATCTTCGAGCACCACCTCTACTTGCTCCGCGCCCTCTATCACGTGGTTGTTGGTAACGACATACCCTTCACTATCGATGATAAATCCCGAGCCCAGTGCGTTGGCGGATTGCATGGGTTGGTCTTGATCCGGGTGGCCCGGTGGCATCCCCGGACCGAAAAACCGGCGTAGCATTTCTTCCATCCTGGGATCCATGCCGCGCATATTGGCAGGGCGAATGGCAGACTGTTGGGCCACGATGTTGACCACCGCCGGCTGCACCCTTTCGATGATATCGGCCAGTTGAAACTGGCCGCCATGCTCAGTGGTAGCGGTCAGAGCTGGAACCTGGGCTTCAGTCTGTGCCTGGCTCAGGCCAGCGGCTCCTATGCCGGTTGCGAGGATTGCGGCCACGGCCGTAGCCAGTAATGCCTTGCGCCGGTTGCGGGCGATAGGCCTTGAACTTTGTGGCGATAGCGTTTGCATAGAGGACTCCTGGCGCACTGATAGCGTTAATCTACTTGCCTGGGATAGTTTCCCGGTCTGATTCACACCTTAATACCCAGGTACTAAAGAGCGTCTGTCGAGCAGATTAATTTTTTGCAAGATATGGGGGGCGTGACGGGTGTGCAAAGGTGAATTTATCGTAATGTTCAGACAAGGCTGTGGACAGACCGCCTGCGGCACTATGCTCCTGTGCTTAGCGAATCCGTCTCCCCGGACGGAACAAGAGAAGAAACCGAAGGGCGGCAAGGAGGCAACCCTTTAGTAAATACCATCGGCAGCCCCATCCCCTCCCCCCGGGGCTGCCGATTCCTCCATCCTCGGTTATGATCCCTGCATGCGAATCCTTGTAATAGAAGATGATGCCACCGTGGCTGACTACGTTGTCAGCGGTCTGGCTGAGAGCGGACATACCGTGGACCATGCCGCGGATGGGCGCGAGGGCCTGATGATGGCCACCACCGAGACCTATGACGCCATCGTTGCCGATCGCATGTTACCCGGTATAGATGGCCTGACTATTGTGCGCACCCTCAGGGCTTCCGAGAACCTTACGCCTATCCTGGTGCTCAGTGCCCTGGGCGAGGTTGATGACCGGGTCAAGGGGCTGAAGGCCGGCGCAGACGATTACCTGGCCAAGCCTTTTGCCTTTAGCGAGTTACTGGCCCGCCTGGAGGCCCTGCGTCGCCGCGGTCAGCACGAAGCTGTACAGGTGACGCGTTTGCAGGTCGCGGACCTGGAAATGGACCTGCTGTCCCGTAGTGCGATTCGAGCAGGCCAGGCCATAGACCTGCAGCCTCGGGAATTCCGTCTTCTGGAATACCTTATGCGTCACGCCGGGCAGGTAGTGACCCGCACCATGCTGCTTGAAGCGGTTTGGGACTACCATTTTGATCCGCAGACCAATGTGATAGACGTGCATATTTCGCGTTTGCGAGCGAAGATCGACAAGGGATTCGAACAGCCATTGCTGCACACGGTGCGCGGGGCAGGGTACAGGCTAGGGAGCCTCTGATTTACTCATGAACTCGCATCTTGCGGCCAAAAAACCCAGCTCCTGTGTTGCCGATCTTCGCAGTAGCCCCACTACTCCGTGCGATCGGCGCCTTGGATCCGGCTCTTTTGGCTCCCAATCTGCCAAGCCCGGAACAAATCAGAGGCTCCCCAGGTGAACGCCCTCAGGCTGCTCAAAACATCGACCTTTCAGTTGGCAGCGGTGTACATGGGGCTGTTTGCGGTCTCAGCGCTGGTGATGCTGGCCTTCGTTTACTGGTCCACCATTGGCTATATGTCCAGCCAGACCGATTCCACCATTGAGGCGGAAATCAAGGGCCTCGCAGATACCTACCGCCGCGGGGGACTGCAAAGCCTTGCCGGTCTGGTGAATGAACGCATGGCGAATGACCCCGACAGGACCATGCTGTACCTGTTCGCCACGAACGAATACAAGCCCCTGGGGGGTAATCTGCCGGCTTGGCCGGAGGCCGTTCCGACCGGGGACGGGTGGGTGAATTTTACCCTTGGCGAAGATGGCGCCGCCTCGACAGCGCGAGGCAAGGTGTTCGGGGTGCGGGGAAATCTCCGCCTGCTGGTTGCCATGGATATCGCCGCTCTGCAGGCCACCGAGTCTCTGCTGCTCAAGGCCTATGTCTGGGGCATGGCCCTGGCCCTGGTGCTGGCCCTGCTGGGTGGAGTCTTGATGAGTGCCAGTGTGACCCGGCGGATCGAGACCATCAACCAGACCAGCCGGGAAATCATGAGCGGTCGCCTGCATCGACGGATGCCCCTGCGTGGCACCAACGATGAATTTGACCAACTCGCCTCCAACCTCAACGCCATGCTCGAACAGATAGACCTGTTGGTGGAGTCAGTGCGCAACGTGGCCGATGGTGTCGCCCATGACCTGCGCACACCGCTGACGCGTCTGCGCAGCAAGCTGGAGCGCCTGGCAATTGCCCCGGGCCTGAATCCGAATGTGCGCAGGGAGTTGGATCATTGCATTGACGAAGCGGACGGACTGTTACAGACCTTTTCTGCACTGCTTCGTATTGCCCGCATTGAGTCGGGTCGCCACGAGGCCAGCATGGTCGACGTGGACCTGCTGGAGCTTGCGGGCGATGCCTGTGAGCTGTACCAGGCCAATGCTGAAGACCAGGGAGTCGGGCTGCGTTGCGAAGGCACGCCGGTGACATTGCGCGCGGACCGGGACCTGTTATTCCAGGCCTTGATCAATCTTATCGACAACGCCCTGAAGTACGGTGGCCAGGGAGAGGTGACCCTGGAAGTGGGCAGTGATGCCCAGGGTGATTTTCTCAGCGTCAGGGATCGCGGACCAGGTCTTGCAGAGGAAGATCGTGTGCGGGTGACGGGGCGATTTTTCAGGGCGGCAGAATCGGCGAAGGTTGCCGGTAGCGGGCTTGGTCTGTCTCTGGTACAGGCTGTGGCGGGCATGCACGGGGCCAGGCTGGAACTGGAAAACGCCCATCCGGGCTTGCGCGTCAGCCTGCGGTTCCCAAAGACTCCCGCCCCGGTCTAGGTGCCGGCCTGAAAGTCATAGGCTCGTTCCACACGGGCAATCCGCAGGCTGTATTGGCTGTACCAGCTTTCTCGTCCCCGGCGCTGGGCCTCGCTGTGCTCCACCTGCAGTTTCCATGCGTGGATAGCGTCTTCGGACTCCCAGTACGACACGGTGATGCCCACGCCATCGCTGCGAGCGCTGTCCACGCCCAGGAACCCCGGCTGCCTGGCTGCGAGGATCAGCATGCGCGCTGCAGTCTCCTGATAAGCCTGCTCGTCCGCCTGTCGGCGCATACTGGTGAAGATTACCGCGTAAAAAGGCGGCTTTGGGGTGTCTGCAAGTTCGCTCATAAAAGTCTCTGGTGTTTTGCTTGCGCCTGGTTGCACAGCCGAGTATCACGCTGACGGCCGGTGTGGGCCAGCAGGCGAGAATCTGTCGTGCCTGCGCGGGAACTTACCAGGCTACCGGTGAATGCCGGGACAGCTGAGCCAGCCCCGGGTGTTGCCAGATGTATGCTCTAATCCTCGCCCCGTCGTGCTGCGGGCTGGATAAAAACACCGCCCCGGACTCAACTTCCGGCGCTGGCCGTGGCAGAATCCCGCACCTCGAACAGGAGTGTCCTATCTTGAACGCGATCGCCCAACCATCGCAACGCTCATCCAGCACCTTTAAAAAGCTGCAGGCCAGTCTGCGTGGACAGGTGGGCAAGGCGATTGACGACTACAAGATGATTGGCGAAGGCGATCGGGTCATGGTCTGTCTGTCCGGTGGCAAGGACTCTTACACCATGCTGGATATCCTGCTGTCGCTGCAACGCAGCGCGCCAGTGAAGTTCGATCTGATCGCGGTCAACCTGGACCAGAAGCAGCCCGGTTTCCCGGAACATATCCTCCCCGACTACCTGAGCAAGCTTGGCGTCGATTACCACATCATCGAGCAGGACACCTACAGCGTGGTGAAGCGCGTGATACCCGAGGGCAAGACCACCTGCAGTCTGTGTTCGCGTCTGCGTCGTGGTTCTCTTTATACCTGGGCGGCGGCCAATGGCATCACCCGTATTGCCCTGGGACATCACCGGGACGACATCATCGAGACCTTGTTCCTCAACCTGTTCCATGGCGGACACCTCAAGGCGATGCCGCCAAAGCTGCGCTCGGACGATGGTCGCCACGTGGTGATTCGGCCACTGGCCTACTGTTCAGAGGGCGAAATCAGCCGTTATGCCAAGGCCCGGCAGTTCCCGATCATTCCCTGTGATCTTTGCGGTTCCCAGCCCAACCTGCAACGAACGCTGATCAAGAAAATGCTTGCGCAGTGGGAGTTGGAGAGTCCGGGCCGCATGGAAACCATCTTTAGCGCTATTCGTAATGTGGCGCCTTCCCAGTTGGCTGACATGAACCTGTTTGATTTCGCCTCATTGGAACAGGCCGGGGATGGCGGCGCGAAGCCGACTGCCTGAATTTCGCGTCGAGTGAAAAACCGGTACAGGTACGGGTACACTGGCGTCTGTAAATCAGCGGAGCCCGCCCATGTCTTCTAGCGTACGACCAGTCCTTTGCTGCTTCATGGCCCTGGTGTTGACGGCTTGTGGAAGCCCCGGCGACGAGGCCGGGACGGCCGTCCTTGCGCAGGCCGTCCGCCCCGTTTTTCAGCTCAAGCAGGCACCGGCATTCGATCCGGCCAGCATCCCTGCCTATGACGGGGACCACGCGCAGGTTTATAGCCATATCGATCAACACCTGGATGAGCACCTTGCGCACCTGCAGCGCTGGCTGCGGCAACCTTCCATCAGCGCGCAAGACGACGGTGTTCTGGAGATGGCGGAATTACTGCGCCAGGACCTGGAGGACATGGGCTTTGCCGAGGCCGAGCTGGTGCCTACCGACGGTCATCCGGGTGTCTGGGGTTACTACGACGCGGGCGCTGAGAAGACCCTGATGTTGTACATGATGTACGACGTGCAGCCGGTCAATCCGGACGATTGGCAGGTGCCGCCTTTTGCAGGTGCACTGGTGGACCATGAACTGGGTAGCGTGCTCATGGCGCGCGGCGCCACCAACCAAAAGGGCCCCGAGCGTGCCCTGCTCAACGCTCTGCAGTCGATTATCGATGTGCACGGGACCCTCCCGGTGAACATCATGCTGGCGGCGGAAGGAGAGGAAGAACTGGGCTCGCCCCATTATTCCCAGATTATCGACAAGTACGAGGAGCGCCTGAAACAGGCCGACGGAGTGCTGTTTCCGTTCAACTCCCAGGATAGGGATGGCGGCATGACCATGTCCCTGGGCGTGAAGGGAATTATCTATTTCGAGCTTGAGGCCCGTGGCAATGAGAACGGCGGCCCGATGAAGAACGAAATACACGGTTCCTACAAAGCCATGGTGGATGCACCGGCGTGGCGTCTTACCCAGGCCCTGGCCAGCCTGACCACTGCCGATGGCAACACCATCAGGGTGCCGGGCTATTACGATGACATACGGCCACCCAGTGACGAGGAATACAGCCTGATCAACGGTATGCTCGGCTCGTGGGACGAGGCCGAGATAAAGCAACAGCTTGGCGTGGAACGCTGGGTGGATGGCAAGACCGGTGCAGATGCCCTGATGGACTATCTGTATATGCCGACATTGAACATTGATGGCATGTGGTCCGGATATACCGGCGAAGGCGTAAAGACCATTCTGCCGCACGTGGCCACCGCGAAAGTCGATTCGCGACTGCCGCCGGGTATTGATCCCGAGCGGGCGCTGACGAGTATTCGCAACTACCTGGATGCCCAGGGTTTTGCGGATGTCGTGATGCGCAAGAAATCCGCTTATCCGGCAGCCCAGACCTCCATCGAGGCGCCCTTGGTGCGCGCCGCTATCGGGGTGTTTAATCGTCACCAGGCGAGCGTACGAGTGCAGCCCCGGCTGGCCGGGAGCGCGCCTTTTTACCAGTTCACCGAGAGGCTGAAATTACCGCTGGTGTTCACGGGCCTGGGCTTGGGCACCGGCGCTCATGGCCCCAACGAGTTCATGCTGATCAAACCGGCCGAAGGTGTAAAGGCCGCAGGGCTGGCAGAAATAGAGAAGGGCTACGTCGACCTGGTCTACGCGCTTTCGCGCTAGGTCTTGTCCAGGTGCGGGCAATAGATGTCGTGCAGGGTCTGGATAATTCGAGTCGCGTTGTCGTCACCCAGGCGGTAATAGACGACTTGTGATTCCCGGCGGGTCGTGACAATGCCGTTGTTGCGCAGCACCGCGAGGTGCTGGGACAAGGCGGACTGGCTCAGGTCCAGGTGCTTGTTTAGTTCTCCTACCGACATTTCACCCTCGCAAAGCAGGCAGAGAATGTTCAGGCGCATCTCGTTGGCCAGGGTTTTCAGCAGGACGGTGGCGTCCTCGGCATGTGCGCGCATTTGCGCCAATTGTTGCTGCGTAACGTTAATACCGCTCATGAGCTTCCTGTTTCTGTCGTAAAGCCACTGGTAATTTAGCACCAACTAAAGTAACGTGCGTAATATATTAGCACTTTCTAATCAATTGTTTTCCTGGGGGCTGAGATATAATGCATCTCAGCCACTGGAATACAGGAGGTCACCTTTATGTCCCTTGAAAGAATTGTAATGGCCTTTGCCGGCTTCATGGTGTTGTTATCAGTGGTGCTGACCCAGTTTGTCCACCCGGCCTTCATGTGGCTGACAGTATTTGTCGGCGCAAACCTATTCCAGCAATCCTTCACCGGATTCTGCCCGGCTGCGATGGTATTTCGGAAGCTCGGTGCGCGTAGCGAGCGCGAGTTGGCGACCCAAGCCTAGCCGACCCCACTAGGGGGACAGTAACCGTAACTTCGCCTTGCGGCGTGTATTTGCCGCCTGGATTCGGCGACGGTCGAGCGCTTCAACAACCATCACCAGGTGAGTAGGGTGCACTGTGTGCACTGGCTGGCTTTTGAATAACAGTCCTGAAGTACAGGTGGAGATAAGGTTGCTGTCCCCATAAGCTTGTGGGCAGTTTATCAGCGGCCAGCTTCCTCACCAATCGCCACTGGCAGGGCTGGGTCGGTAATCCACTCGCTCCAGGAACCGGGGTAGAGGCGGGCTCCTGGCAAGCCGGCTATTTCCATGGCCAACAGGCTATGACAGGCGGTCACGCCTGAACCACACATGAAACAGATGTGTTTACCCGGATTGGCCTTGCGAATCTCTTCGTATTTGCTCGCGAGATTTCGTGGCAGCTGGAAATGACCTTCCTGGTCCAGGTTTTCCTCAAACGGCAGGTTGAGCGCGCCCGGAATATGCCCCGCCACCTTGTCCAGTGGCTCAGTCTCGCCGAGATAGCGGGGTCTTGCCCTGACATCAATCAATAGCAGGGTGCCCGCGGCCAGCGCATCAACGACCTGTGACCGGTCCATGATCATGCCGGGTCGGGGGACCGGTTCAAACCGGGCCTCCGCGTTGGAGTGAATTCCGGCAACTGTCGTTGCTCCGAGCCTGGTCCAGGCGGCATAACCGCCGTCGAGCACCGCCACCTGTGTGTGGTTCAGCCAGCGCAGCATCCACCACAGACGGGCCGCGATGGCGCCCGCGCCACCGTCATACACCACCACCTGGCTGTGTCGATCAATACCCCAACTGCCCAGGATGTCGGCAAATGCGGTGGGGTCTGGCAGGGGATGTCGGCCGGTAGCTGGGGTTACTGCTGCGGCAAGATCCTCATCCAGGTGAGCATAGACAGCACCCGGCAAATGTCCCGCCTCGTAGGCCCTGCGCCCCGCCTGCCTGTCTGCCAGGTCAAAGCGGCAGTCCACCAGGCGCAGCCGCGGGTGGTCCAGCAGCGACACCAGTTTTGCGGCAGAAATCAGGGTGCCTGAACTGTGCATAGGGTGGTTTACAGGTCCCTGTCGGTAACCGCACCCAGCGAAGCACTGGACACCAGCTTGGCGTACTTGGCCAGGGTTCCCCTGGTGGGCACCTTGTTTTCTGCACGCCAGTTCTTTCGGCGCGAGGCCAGCGTTGCCTCGTCCACCTGCAGATTGATTTCACGCTTGGCCGCATCAATGTGGATGATGTCGCCGTCCTCGACCAGGCCGATCGGCCCGCCTGTCGCGGCTTCGGGTGTGACATGGCCGACGACGAAGCCGTGACTGCCACCGGAGAAGCGACCATCGGTAATCAACGCGACCTTGTCTCCCAGTCCCTTGCCCATGATGGCCGAGGTGGGGGAAAGCATTTCCCGCATGCCTGGTCCGCCGCGCGGACCCTCATAGCGGATGACCAGCACATCGCCAGCCACGACGGTGCCGTCCAGAATGGCTTGCAGAGCCTGTTCCTCGGAGTGAAAGACCCTGGCCGTACCGGTGAAGGACAGGCCTTCCTTGCCGGTAATCTTGGCCACGGCGCCCTCGGGCGCCAGGTTGCCCTTCAGCACCACCAGGTGACTGTCCGGTTTGATCGGCTTGGACAGGGGCCGAATGATGTCCTGGCCCTCGGGGTAGGGTTTCACATCGGCCAGGTTCTCCGCCAGGGTCCTGCCGGTGACGGTCAGGCAATCACCGTGTAACAGACCTGCGTCCAGCAGTGTTTTCATCAGCGGCTGGATGCCGCCAATAGCGATAAGCTCGGACATCAGGTACTTGCCGCTGGGCTTGAGGTCAGCCAGCACCGGAACCTTTTCCCCGATGCGGTTGAAATCCTCAAGCGTCAACTCCACGTCTGCTGACCAGGCCATGGCCAGCAAGTGCAGAACGGCGTTGGTGGAGCCGGCCAGGGCGATCACGGTGGTAATGGCGTTTTCAAACGCGTCGCGGGTCAGGATATGACTGGGCCGAATGTCTTTTTCGATCAGCTCCATCACCGCAACGCCGGCCCGGTAACAGTCGTCCAGTTTTTCGCCGGACACCGCTTCCTGGGCAGAGCTGTTGGGCAGCGACATGCCCAGCGCCTCGATAGCAGAGGCCATGGTATTAGCGGTATACATGCCACCACATGATCCCGGTCCGGGGATGGCGGTGCGTTCGATCTCAGACAGCTTCGCGTCATCAATGGTTCCGGCAGAGCGTGCGCCGACAGCCTCGAACACCGAGACGATGTCACGATTCTGTACGCCGGGTCGTATCGTACCGCCATAGACGAACACCGCAGGCCGGTCCAGCCTGGCCATGGCGATAACACAGGCCGGCATGTTCTTGTCGCAGCCACCCACGGCCACCAGACCGTCAAATCCCTCGCCACCGGTTACGGTTTCGATGGAATCTGCAATCACTTCGCGGGATACCAGCGAGTAACACATGCCACGGGTGCCCATGGAAATGCCGTCGGAAATGGTGATGGTGTTGAAAATAACACTCTTGCCGCCGCTGGCATCTACACCCTGGCCTGCGCGCTCGGCAAGCTTGTTGATATGCATATTGCAGGGCGTAACCATGCTCCAGGTCGAGGCAATACCCACCTGCGACTTCCTGAAGTCTCCATCGGTGAACCCCACCGCCCTGAGCATGGCCCTGCTGGGAGCCTGTTTAACGCCATCTACTACCTGGCCGGAGTATTTGCGGCGATCATGATCAGACATGGGATTCTTCCTCGATAAGCAAAGCGATACAAAGACTTACTAATCCTGCGGCATATTGTAGCGCAGGGATTCTGGCCCAGGTTCAAACTTATTGACATCTTTGTGCACTTGCAACAGTATCGTTCGCATGTTTTTTGAACGCGCAATTTTTGCCTATCCCGCCGGCCCGCATTCGCCAGGGGTGGTGCGCTTTGCGCTGCTAGGCCTGCTGCGTCTTTTGCTGCCACTGGATAGCGGCGGGACTTCGGCCTGAATTAAACACAGGACACACCAAAGCCCCGCACCGGTCACACGCTGCGGGGCTTTTTCATTTTGAACCTTTGATCATCGACCGTACGAGAAGGAGTTAGAAGATGCAGATTTACACCGAGAAGGATGTGGACGTCAGTGCCTTGAAGGGCGCCCGCGTAGCCGTGATTGGTTATGGCAGCCAGGGCAGGGCCCACGCCCTGAATCTGAGAGACAGCGGTTTTGACGTGGTGGTCGGTCTGCGCAAGGGCGGAAAGAGCTGGGCCAAGGCCGAACAGGATGGCGTTGCGCTGATGAGCCCGGAAGAAGCCGTCAAGGGCGCGGATTTGATCTGCATGCTGGTTCCCGACATAGCCCAGAAACCGGTGTACGAGGCGGCGGAGCCAAATATCAAGCCCGGCGCAGCTGTGTCATTTGCGCATGGCTTCAATATTCATTTTGACCAGATTCATCCCAAGCCCGGTATCGATTGCATCCTGGTTGCGCCCAAGGGTCCCGGAGACCTGGTGCGCCGGCAATTTGAAGAAGGTCGCGGCGTGCCCTGCCTGATTGCCGTGGCGCAGGATGCCACGGGCAAGGCGCGGGACAAGGCCCTGGCCTATGCGCATGCCATCGGCGGCACCCGCGGCGGCGTGCTGGAAACCACCTTTGCCGAGGAAACCGAAACCGACCTGTTCGGCGAGCAGGCCGTGTTGTGTGGCGGCGCCACTGAACTGGTGCTCAAGGGTTTCGAGACCCTGGTCGAGGCGGGCTACCAGCCTGAGGTGGCCTATTTTGAGTGCCTGCATGAACTCAAGCTGATCGTTGACCTGCTGAATGAAGGCGGCCTGGCGAAGATGCACGAGTTCATCAGCGAGACGGCCAAGTATGGCGATCTGACCCGTGGGCCCAGGGTGATTGATGACCACGTGAAGGCGACGATGAAACAGGTGCTCACGGAAGTGCAGGACGGCACCTTTGCCCGCCAGTGGATTGAGGAGAACAAGAAGGGTCTGCCCGAGTACAACCGCCTGATGCAGGAAGACATGCAACATCCCATAGAAGAAGTGGGACGCAAGCTGCGCGCACGTATGAGCTGGCTGCAGAAATAGACCGCGGGTTTTAAATCCGTATCCAGGAGGACGAGGCAGATGCCGAAACAGGACCGCTTGATCATATTTGACACCACCCTGCGCGATGGCGAGCAGTCGCCTGGGTGCAGCATGAATCTACAGGAAAAGCTGAGGATTGCCCGTGCCCTGGCCGACCTGGGTGTTGACGTGATCGAGGCGGGTTTCCCGGCTGCCTCTCCCGGTGACTTCGAGGCCGTCTCGGAAGTCGCCAGGCAAATCAAGGGGCCGATAATCTGTGGCCTGGCACGCTGCAATGCCGGCGACATCGACGCCGTGTGGAAGGCGCTGGAGCCTGCCGAGCGCAAGCGTATTCACGTGTTTGTCGCCACCAGCGCCATTCATATGCAATACAAGTTGCAGATGGCCAAGGAAGAGATACTGAAAACGGCCGTGGAGGGCGTGCGACGGGCACGCAGCTATTGCGATGACGTGGAATTTTCCGCAGAAGACGCGGCCCGTACCGAGTGGGAATTTCTCAAGGAAATCGTCAGCGCGGTGATCGCAGCTGGCGCCACCACGGTGAATATTCCCGATACCGTAGGGTATACGGTGCCGGGTGAATTCGCCGCGCTCATCGAATACCTGCGTGCCGAGGTGCCCGGTATCGAGAACATCGTGCTCAGCGTGCACTGTCACGACGATCTCGGCATGGCGGTGGCTAATTCCCTGGCTGCGGTCAAGGCAGGCGCAAGGCAAATCGAGTGCACCATCAATGGCATAGGCGAACGGGCGGGCAATTGTTCGCTCGAAGAAGTGGTCATGGCCGCGCACACCCGCAGCGCTTTCTTTGAGCTGGAAACCGGGATTAATACCACGCGTCTGTTTCCGACCTGTCGCCTGGTGTCATCAATTACAGGTATGCCTATTCCCCGCAACAAGGCCATTGTCGGTGGCAATGCCTTTGCGCATGAGGCGGGCATACACCAGCACGGTGTGCTGCAGCATGCGGCTACTTACGAAATCATGCGACCGGAAGACGTCGGGGTCTCAGAAAATTCGCTGGTCCTGGGCAAGCACAGTGGGCGACACGCGTTTCGCGATCGTCTGAACACCCTGGGCTTTGTTCTTGAGGAGGCGGAGCTGGACAACGCCTTTCGCAAGTTCAAGCGTCTTGCCGACCAGAAAAAAGAGATTTTTGACGCCGACCTGGAAGCCATCGTGTTACAGCTGGACACGGCGATGGCTGGGCCATGGGTGTTACGGGACATGCAGATAGTTACTCGATTCGGGGGCAGTGCCTCGGCCGAGCTGTGGCTGCAAAATGACCAGGAAGACCTGGTAAGTGAAAAAGCCGAAGGTGACGGCCCGATCGATGCCGCGTTCAAGGCCATCCTTGCGGCCACCGGGGTGGAGGCCACGCTCAAGGATTTCGAGGTGCGCAGCCTGACGGTGGGCCAGGACGCCCAGGGCGAGGTGGCCGTCTTGCTCAAGACCAGCGGACGGGACTGCCGCGGGACCGGCGTGAGTACCGATATTATCGAGGCGGGAGCCAGGGCCCTGGTGGACGCGGTCAATCGCATCGTCCGAACGCGTGATGCGGACTTCGTTGAGCACTCGCGGGCAGCGGCCTCGGTATAGGGAGTAATTATGACCGCCAAGTCCATGCTGGATAAAATCTGGGAGCGCCATGTGGTGATTCCGGAGTCGCCCCAGACTCCGGCCATCGTGTACATAGATTTGCATCTTGTGCACGAAGTCACCACGCCCCAGGCTTTTTCGCTGCTGAAGGAGCGTGGCATTACCGTGCGCCGTCCCGACCGCACGCTGGCCACCCTTGATCATTCAATACCTACACGGCCCGATCTTGTGGCCAGGGGCTACGAGGGCATGCAGCCGGCCGCCGGCAGGCAAGTCCGGCAGATGGTGGAAAACTGCGAGGAATTCGGTATCACCTTGCGTGGTCCGGGCAATCGTGAACAGGGCATCGTGCACGTGATCGGCCCCGAGTTGGGTGCAAGCCAGCCGGGTATGACCATCGTGTGTGGTGACAGTCACACGGCAACCCATGGCGCGCTGGGCGCGCTGGCCTTTGGTATTGGCACGACCGAGGTTGGCCATGTGCTGGCAACGCAGTGCCTGCTGCAACGCAAGCCACGCAGCATGGCCATCAACATCGAGGGCGAACTGGGCCAGGGTGTGACCGCGAAGGATCTTATCCTTGCCATCATCAACCAGATCGGTGTCTCTGGTGGGACCGGTCATGTGATCGAATACCGGGGCAGTACAGTCAGCGCCCTGTCCATGGATGAGCGCATGACCATATGCAATATGTCCATCGAGGCCGGCGCCCGCGCGGGCATGATGGCGCCGGACGATGTGACCTTCGCCTACCTCAAGGGGCGACCCATGGCCCCGGCCGGCGCCGACTGGGACAAGGCGGTGCAGGACTGGCGCAGCCTGGCGAGTGATCCTGGCGCAAACTTCGATCGCGAGATTTTCCTGGACGCGGCGCAGATAGAGCCCATGATTACTTTCGGAACCAATCCGGGAGCCGGTATCGGCATACGCGAGGACATTCCCCAGCCGACCGACGCCGCATCCCGCAAGGCGCTGGAATACATGGGCCTCAAGCCGGGCAGGCCATTATTCGGACATCTAGTGGACATGGTATTTGTCGGCAGTTGTACCAACTCTCGCCTGAGTGACCTGGAGGCCGCTGCAGCCGTGTTGCGAGGAAGAAAGGTGAAGCCGGGGGTACGCATGCTGGTAGTGCCCGGCTCCCACAAGATCAAGACTGAGGCCGAGAAGCTGGGTCTGGATAAAATTTTTACCGCTGCCGGCGCCGAATGGCACGAAGCAGGTTGTTCCATGTGCCTGGGCATGAATGGCGATATCGCCGCACCCGGCCAGTACGTGGTCAGCACCAGCAACCGTAATTTCGAGGGTCGCCAGGGTCCCGGGGCGAGGACCATGCTCGCCAGCCCTGCGACCGCGGCTGCCTCGGCCATTGCCGGTGCGGTGGCGGATCCACGTAATTTTCTCAATGACGGTTCGGTCTGAGGACGGTTGGCGATGCAAGCGATGAAAAAGATAGTGTCTCAAACCGTGGTCCTGCCCCAGACCGATATTGATACCGACCAGATCATACCGGCGCGTTATCTCACCACCACCTCGCGCCAGGGTATATCCGACGGCCTGTTTTACGACTGGCGCTACAACGCTGACGGCAGCGAGAACCCGGATTTCCCCTTGAACCATCCCGGTAACAAGGATGCCCGGGTACTGGTGGCCGGCGACAATTTCGGTTGTGGCTCCTCTCGTGAGCACGCACCCTGGGCGCTCAAGGACTATGGTATCGATGCGGTGATCAGTACGCGCTTTGCAGATATTTTTCGCAGCAACTCCCTGAAGAATGGACTGCTGCCCGTGGTGGTGGAGCCAGAGGTCCACCAGTGGTTGCTGGAGCACCCGGGTGCACGGCTCACGATCAATGTGGAGGCGGCGACGCTGGAAGTGGATGACGGGCCCAGCTTTGGTTTTGAGATCGAGCCTTTCGCCCAGTACTGCCTGGTGCATGGCACCGATCAGTTGGGATTCCTGATGGAGCATCTGGATGCGGTGGTCGAGTTCGAAAGGCGCAGGGCATGAAACTGACGGTCGCCGTGCTGGC
>JAPHSC010000438.1 GCA_026193125.1 Gammaproteobacteria bacterium | reverse complement strand
TTAAGAGCGGGGAGCCGGGTCCGGGCGCGAATTGGGCACCGTTACTACGTGCCAATATCCCCAATCCCCGCGATCGAATTCCGCTCACGCAGTCGCGACGAAGCAGCTACAGACCGATTTGCAGACCCTGGCGTGGGAGGTGAGCGACCACGCTGGCTCCGTCCCGGCCGCAAGGAACGACGCCGGGTTTGACCCATCTCGCAGAGGGGCGCGGAGTAAGCGAGAGGATGACGGGGAAACTACCTAAAGACCTTCACCCCGCCATGGGATCATGCTTTACGCAGGTGATACGGAGGACATGGAATGACTCGCAGCGACACAGGGAAGAAGGGCAGCCAGCATAAAGACACGAGCAGTGCAGTCAGGGCTCACGCCCAGACTCGGCTGGAGTCTCGTTATCTGGCCTTGCGCAAGGAGATATCCGCCGGCCTGATCAAGGCTGACCATGAGCAGTACCGGAAATTGGCGGGTGAAGTCGGCGACCCTGCCGACCTTTCGGTTGCCGATCTGCTGGTGGACCTGGACCTCGCGGAGATTAATCGGGACGTGGTCGAGCTGAGGGAAGTGGAGTTGGCATTGCAACGTCTGCACGCCGGCACTTACGGTTTATGCATGGACTGTGGTGAGCCGATTGCCGAGGATCGCCTGGAAAGCCTGGCAAGTGCCGTGCGCTGCCTGGACTGTCAGGCGCGGCACGAGAGCAAGCATGGCGTTCGCGTGTCCAACAGCCTGTAGCAAATGGCGCAAGAGTTGAATCGGGAAGAGTGGATAGTGGCAACCGGCCATGCACAGGACGTATGCTTGTGGCCGGGCTGAAAACCGTCGGGATATGCGTCCATGAACAGCGAGAATAATAATGACCAGGCCGTCGACCCGGTCTGCGGCATGCAGGTAAACGTCACCAATGCAAAGCATGTTCATGATTTCCAGGGCAGTAGGTATTACTTTTGCTGTGGTGGCTGCAAGGAGAAATTCCGGGCCGATCCCGCCCCTTACCTGACTGAAATATCCGCTGCGACGATCGAAAATGTCGTGGCCGGGGAGGATGCTGGTGAGACGACAGATCCGGTCTGCGGAATGAGTGTGACTGTTGCCACCGCCAAGCACGTTTTCGATTACCAGGGCAGCACCTACTATTTCTGTGCACCGGGCTGCAAGGACAAGTTCCAGGCCGACCCCACCCATTACCTGGAGGGTAAGCACCGGGTGGTCGACAAGAGCGACCTGCGTTTCTACATCTGCCCTATGGATCCCGAGATTCGCCAGGTCGGGCCAGGCACTTGTCCAAAGTGCGGCATGGCGCTGGAGCCGGAGGAAATCAGTCTTGAAGACACCGGCCCCAACCCGGAACTGGTTGATTTTACTCGTCGCCTGAAAATTGGCGGACCCATGGCCGCGTTGCTGTTCGTGCTGGAGATGGGCGAACACCTGGGTCTTCCCCTGGGACGGCTACTTGGTGTCCACTCAATGCCCTACATTCAGTTCCTGCTGGCAACACCGGTGGTGCTGTGGCTGGGAGCGCCTTTTTTCCAGCGGGGCTGGCAATCCCTGGTGAACCGCAGTCCTAACATGTTCACCCTGATTGCGCTGGGAACAGGCATCGCGTTCTTGTACAGCGTGGTGGCCACCTTCTTGCCCGGACTGTTCCCGGACATGCTGAAAAACCACGCCGGTGTCATGCCTGTTTACTATGAGGCCGCCGCGGTCATTATCGTGCTGGTGCTGGTGGGGCAGATTCTGGAGTTGCGTGCCCGTGAACGCACCGGTAATGCAATTCGGGCCCTGATGGATCTGTCACCCAAGACCGCCCGAAAGCTCACGGATTGTGGACACGAAAAAGACATTCCCCTGGACCAGGTGCAGGAGGGCAACCGCCTGCGGGTACGGCCAGGTGAGAGCATTCCGGTGGATGGCGTAGTTCTTGAAGGTCATTCCTCGGTCGATGAAAGCATGCTGACCGGAGAATCTCTGCCGGTGGAGAAAGTGGTTGATGACCAGGTCACGGGTGGGACACTCAATTGCAGCGGCAGCTTTATCATGCGGGCACAGAAAGTCGGTAACGCAACCATGCTGGCGCGTATCGTGGACATGGTGGCCAGGGCCCAACGCAGCCGCGCACCGATACAGGGTCTGGCGGACCGGGTCGCCGGCTATTTCGTACCCGCCGTAGTACTGGTCGCCGTCCTGGCATTCTTCTGCTGGATTTTCCTGGGACCCGAGCCATCCCTGGCATACGCACTGGTGGCAGCGGTATCTGTACTGATTATCGCCTGCCCCTGCGCCCTGGGCTTGGCCACGCCAATTTCCATCATGGTGGCCACTGGTCGCGGTGCCAGGGCAGGTGTGCTGATACGTGATGCCGAGGCGCTGGAGCGATTTGCCTCGGTGGACACCCTGGTAGTCGACAAGACCGGCACCCTCACCGAGGGCAAACCCGTGCTGAGTGACGTACTCGCCCTGAGCATGGACGAAAATCACCTTCTGGCTCTGGCCGCGTCCATGGAGCGTGGCAGCGAGCATCCCCTGGCCGAGGCCATCGTAAGGGCGGCGCGTGAGCGGGGGCTGGCACTTGATGAGCCCACCGAATTTTCAGCGGTCACTGGCAAGGGAGCGCGCGGGAAAGTAAATGATAGTCTGGTGAATATCGGCAATGCCGAGTTGATGGCCGAGGCGGGGGTCGACGTCGACGCGGAGTCTGCCAGGGCGAATGAACTTCGGCAGCAAGGCAAGACAGTGATGTTCGTCGCCGTGGGTAAGACGCTCGCCGGTCTGCTTGCGGTAATGGACCCCATAAAAGCCTCGGCCGCCCAGGCCATTAAGACGCTACACAAGCAGGGATTACGGATTGTCATGGCCACCGGGGATAACCAGCGTACGGCTGAGGCCGTCGCCGCTGCCCTGGGGATTGACGAGGTGCATGCAGGAGTGTTGCCCCAGGAGAAGGCAGAACTGGTGAGAACTCTGCAACAGCAGGGTGCCCGAGTGGCCATGGCCGGTGATGGTGTCAATGATGCCCCGGCGCTGGCCACTGCCGATGTCGGGATCGCCATGGGGACCGGGGCTGACGTCGCGGTGGAGAGCGCCGGCATTACCTTGCTCAAGGGTGACCTGAAGGGCATCGTGCGCGCGCGCACGCTCGCCCAGGCGACGATACGCAACATCAGGCAGAACCTGTTTTTCGCATTCGCCTACAACGGCGCGGGTGTGCCCGTGGCGGCAGGCGTCTTGTACCCCGTGTTTGGAGTGCTGCTGTCCCCGGTGATTGCTGCAGCGGCCATGAGCTTCTCGTCGGTCTCGGTGATCACTAATGCCTTGAGGTTGCACCGGCTTAAACTGGACTAGAGGCGACTGGCTAGCCTTCAGCTCGTGGCGCTCTCCGTTTTGATAGCGGCCGAGGATTCTACCAGGGCCCTGGCCATCACATCGATGGCGGCCGAGGGTGCCCGTGTGGCCAGGGTGATAATGCCCGCGTGGCTGCTCATCGCCCAGTCATCAACCTCCAGGACGGTAACTTCCCCCCTTCTGGCCAGCTGCCGGGCCAGCGATGCCGGCAGCACGCTGAGACATTGCGACAGCCGGACAGCGCCGATCAGCGTGGTGTAACTGTCAGAGCGAATACTGGGTTCGGTCAGGGGCGTGGCGACCTCGGCACCGTATCGTTGCAAGAGCCATTCACTCATGTGCGTGGGGGGTGTTGGCAGGGCCAGGGGATAGTGCAGAAGATTCGCCATATTGATGTTTTTTGCACGGGCAAGAGGATGGTTACTGGCAGCTATCCACACCAGGGATTCCTGTTGCAGTTGCAGGACCCGGAACTGCGGCTTGTTGCGTGCCTGGCCCATATCGGCAGCGACCAGGTCCAGGACATAGTCCTCCAGTTGCTGGGACAGGGTTTCCCAGTTTCCAGCTACAACCCTCACTCGAAGACCGGGGTTGCTGACAGACAGCTTGCCCAGCGCCCGACCCATGATGTTCTGCATGACGATAGGTCCACAACCCACACGCAACTCACCCGCTTCCAGACCTCGCTCCCGCGCCATGTCCGCCTCTATCTCCTGGGCCTCGTCCAGCATTCGCTGGGCTCGCCGCAGGACTTTTTGTCCTGCCGACGTGAGTAAAGGCTTCCCGCGTTTGCGGTCAAACAGGGTGACTTGAAGCTCTTGCTCCAGGGACTGTATGCCCTTGGTCAGGGCCGGAGCCGACACGTGCATGGCCTCGGCAGCCTGCTTGAAGCTGTCGGATCTGGCCACTTCCCGAAGGAATTCGAGCTTGCGTAATTCCATAGTTAATTAGAAGTTAACAGATGCAACAGAATAATCAATTGTAGTTAATTGCTTTTTTCTCTAGATTGCGGCTCTCGAACCGGATTCTCCGTCGCCAGGCTTGTCGACTATTTGCGCCACGACGTGGCCCAGACCGATAAGCCGCCCGCCAACAGCAGAGGGATAAGATGATCAAGTTATTTTCCAGGACACTCCTGTCGATGATGGTTTGCACCTTGGTAATGGGTG
>JAPHSC010000190.1 GCA_026193125.1 Gammaproteobacteria bacterium | reverse complement strand
CGAGAAAAAAGTGTCGAGAAAAAGGTGTAGAGAAAAAGGTGTAGAGAAAAAGGTGTAGAGAAAAAGGTGTCAGGTTTATTTTTCGGGAAAAGAGCTTCTAAGCGGTGGGAGCGGGAATGCTCGCGGCTATGCCGCTCGTCCCTCGCTAACGCTTCGGGACCGTCGTCGCTTTGCTCCGACGTCCTGCGTCGCCGCCTGCCGGCGGCTCCTTGTCGACCCCGCTACGCGGCTTCGTCACACGGCGTCATAAACAATAAAAAAAGGGTGCCTTGTGGGCACCCTTTTCCCATTGTTGGTGGAGGCGGCGGGAATCGAACCCGCGTCCGTAAGTCCTCTGCTACAGGCTCTACATGCTTATCCCATACTTTAATCTTATTTGCGGCTACCCGATGGGCGAGGAAAACCACAAACCAGTCCAGTTAGGTTTTAACGGCTTGGCCCCAGACATGCCTCACTCGCGATCTTGTGATGTATGACCCCTGAAATCCAACCCGCACAAGCACGGAGTGGCCAGAGGGCACTAGGCTGGTTTTTAAGCAGCTAGAGCGTAGTTGTCGTCGTTGGCAACTAAAGTTTTGCAAACAGTTTTACGAGGAACCTGCACCTCGGCATGCACCTGGAGGTTCGTAACCCACGTCGAATCCATGTCGCCCCCGGTGGTAATCATCTCGCCTGCGAACAGACGAGGGCGGTAGTTTAACCGCTACCTATATATGCTGTCGAAAATGTGAAATTCAAGCCCAATTGAGTTTGGGCTTAATGTATATAAAAGTGGCGAAAAGTAACGAAAAAGCAACTAAAATCTAAAAACATGCTACCTTTTGGAGGCTTTCATGATGCGCGATTTCTGTCTCTCCCAGTCGCGATCCTTTTCGCTGTCGCGCTTGTCGTGCATCTTCTTGCCCTTGGCCAGGCCGATGTCCAGCTTGGCCCTGCCCTTGCTCCAGTACAGGCTCAGCGGCACCAGGGTGTAGCCCTTGCGCTCAACCGCGCCGATCAGCCGGTCGATCTCCCGCCGGTGCATCAGCAGCTTGCGGGTACGGGTGGGATCGGGTTTCACGTGGGTGGAAGCGGTAGGCAATGGCGGGATGTGGCAACCGAACAAGTAGGCCTCGCCGTTGCGCAGCAATACGTAGCTCTCGGTGATCTGGGCACGCCCTGACCGCAGGGCTTTAACCTCCCAGCCTTCCAGGGCAATACCGGCTTCCAGGTTCTCCTCAATGAAGAACTCAAACCTCGCCTTTTTGTTCTTGGCGATGGTATTGGAATGCTCGCCCTTGGGTTTCTTGGCCTTGCCGCTCATGCTTCTCTTTAGCCGGGTGTACGCCCGCCACGTGTCGCCGAAGGCGTGTCAGGTCGGTCAAAAACCAGACCCTTTTGCTGGTGCGGCGAATTATACGGGGCCGGGCTGGCAATCGAAACCTTTGTGTTTTCCGCTATTTCCTGTTGTCCGGCAGGCCTTTTTGCCTCAGAATTCGCACCCTTCATTAGCTTGGGTAGGCAATTATGAGCGAGCAAGCTGCGGGAACATTCAACCGCAGATCCTCATTGCACGGCCATTGGTCTTCCCGGTTGGCATTCGTGCTGGCCGCGACCGGTTCCGCCGTTGGGCTCGGGAATATCTGGAAATTCCCGTATATCGTCGGTGAATACGGCGGTGGCGCCTTCGTGATGGTGTACCTGGGTGCGGTCTTCGCCGTGGGCCTGCCCATCATGACCTCCGAAATCCTGCTTGGCCGGCGCGGCCGGAGGAATCCGATCGCCACGATGCGAATTCTCGGCGCAGAAGAGGGCAGTTCGCGACACTGGCAATGGTTGGGTGCCATCGGGGTACTTGCCGGTTTCCTGATCCTGTCCTTCTACAGTGTGATTGCGGGCTGGGTGCTGACCTACATTGTGAAAAGCCTCACCGGAAGTTTCGAAGGCGCCAATCTGCAGCAAGTGACGGCTCTTTTCGAGTCGACCGCGGATGACTGGGTTTTGACCACGGTTGGTCATAGCGTGTTCATGATTATGACCGTTGTGGTGGTGGCCCTTGGTGTCCAGCATGGCCTGGAGCGTGCGGTTCGCATTCTGATGCCCCTGTTGGTGCTGTGCCTGTTATTACTCGTTGGCTACAGCTACATCGAGGGTGATTTCGTCAGGGGTTGGGACTTTATGTTCAGCCCGAACTGGCAGGCCCTGAGCTCGGAGGGCATTTTGGTAGCCCTGGGCCAGGCCTTTTTCACCCTGAGCATCGGCATGGGCACGATCATGGCCTATGGTGCCTACCTGCCCGAGGGCGCGCCGATTACCAGCAGCGCCCTGATTGTGGCTCTTTCCGATACAGCGATCGCGATCCTCGCCGGCCTGGTGATATTTCCGATTATTTTCGCCAATGGCCTGGATCCGGCAGTCGGTCCGGGTCTGGTGTTCGAGGCATTGCCGCTGGCCTTTGGCCAAATGCCCGGTGGCATGTACTTCGGAGCGCTGTTCTTCGTGCTGGTGACCTTCGCTGCATGGACGTCCTCGATCGGCCTGATTGAGCCGGCGGTGGCCTGGATAGTGGAGACCTTCTACCGGCCGCGCACCGAGGCGACGATCCTGGTGGCCGTCGCAGCCTGGCTGCTGGGCATGGGTACGGTTTTTTCGTTCAGCATCTGGAAGGACAAGCTGTTCTGGCAGGGAACCATATTTGATAACCTTGAATACCTTTCTACGAACATTCTGCTGCCTGTGGGCGGCCTGCTGATAACTGTATTTGCCGGCTGGATATTGTGCCGAAACTCCAGCAGCGAAGAACTGGGCGTGGGTACCGGGTTCTTGTACAAGGGCTGGCGTCTGATGGCCAGGTTCGTGGCTCCCGCTGCGGTGGTTCTGGTGTTTTTGCATGCCACCGGTTTGATCCAGCTTTAAGCCCACGCCGCCGGGGCCCCGTGCCCAGCGGCGGAGATGCCTGACCTTGGTTGGCTTTTTTATCCGGTGCGCCGGGGTGGTCTATGGACAGCATTTCTGGAATGACGGTTGAGGTGGCCTATGCCTTGCCCGAGAAACAGACCTTGCTGTCCTTGCAGGTGCCGGTGAATACCACCGTGATGCAGGCGATTGAGAGCTCAGGAATTCTTGCGCTACATCCGGAGATAGACCTGGCACGGCAAAAGCTGGGTATTTTCGGTCGGCTGGCCAAGCCTTCCGAGGCCCTGCTACCGGGCGACCGGGTGGAAATTTACCGGCCCTTGAAGGCGGACCCCAAGGAAGTCAGGCGGCGGCTGGCTGCGGAGGGAAAAACCATGGGCAAGTCATACAAGATTGATGAGGGCGATGGTGATGAAGGCTGAAGGGCCCGCTGCCCGGGCTAGCCGATCGGGGCGTTCTTATCCAGTGAGGCGACCTTATCGCCGTCGAAATAGACAATCAGGCGATCGCGCACCGGGTTGTCACTGCCACCTTTCTTGAAGTAATACACGTAGTCCCAGCGGTCGGCATGGAAGGGATCCTTTACCATGGGCGTGCCCAGGATAAAACGCACCTGGCTGCGGGTCATGCCGACCTCAATCTGGTCAATGGCATCGGGATCGAGGTGATTCCCCTGCAGAATGTCCACCTTGTAAACGCATCCGGATAGCGAAAACGCGCACATCAGCGCCACTATTGCTTTGCTGATTCGCGGAAATTTCGATTTTTTGTCGGTTTTGCCTGTCACACTGGAGCCAGAGTTGTTGGTGGGCGATAATGCGGCGCAAATACTACAACAAAAATGACCTGGGCACAGGTCTGTACTGTTAAAGGATTGTAATGCCGGTAAACGAGGAGCTACGCAAGGCGGGTCTGAAGGTCACGCTTCCCAGGCGGAAGATCCTGGAAGTGCTTGATTCCAGCGACAGGCGGCACTTGAGTGCCGAAGATGTTTACCGCCTGTTGGTGGAGAAGGGGGAGGATTTCGGGCTGGCCACGGTTTACCGTGTCCTGACCCAGTTTGAGGCTGCAGGTCTGGTAAGCCGCAATAATTTTGAAGGCGGCCACGCCGTATTTGAATTATCCGACCACGCACACCATGACCACATTGTCTGTGTGGACTGCGGCAAGGTTGTGGAATTTGTGGATCCGCTTATCGAACAACGTCAGGTGCAAATTGCCGAGGAGCACGGCTTCAAGATCGCAGATCACTCAATGATTCTGCAGGGCAGTTGCCAGGACAAGAATTGTCCGAACCGCAAAAACACTGGTTCCTGATCCTCTTTATCGGGCCTTGCGCTGCGGTTGGCTTGCGGTTTCCAGCATTTCCCGCGCATGTTCACGGGTACGTTCTGTGATTTTTACGCCACCCAGCATGCGCGCCAGCTCTTCCACTGTTTCGTCGACGTTCAGGGCGTGAATCCGGGTACGGGTGTGCTCTCCGTCGGTCAACTTGGTGACTTTCAGGTGACTATGGGCCTGGCTGGCCACCTGGGGCAGGTGGGTAACGCACAAAACCTGGCGTCCGCCGCCCAGTTCGCGCATTCGTTTACCGACGATTTCAGCAATTCCGCCACCCACACCTGCATCCACTTCATCAAAGATCATGCTGGGTATGCGGCTTGCCGCGGCCGCCACAACCTGGATGGCCAGGCTGATACGGGATAGCTCACCTCCAGAGGCCACCTTTGACAATGCGGCCGGTGGTTGCCCAGGGTTGGCGCTAACCAGGAATTCCACACGGTCCAAACCGTTCTGCCTGAATTGGGACTCACCCAACTGCTCCAACGCCACAACCATTTTGCCGCCCTGCATACCCAGTTGCTGCATGATTGCGCTGACTTGTTCCCCCAGGTCCCCGGCAGCCAGCGCACGCCTTTGTGACAGATCCCTGGCCAGTTCCAGGTACCCGGCCAGCGCCTGCCGCAACTCGACCGACAGTTTTTCCAGGTTCTGGTCTGCATTTTCCAGTTCATCCAGTTCACTGGCCAGTTGCAGGGCGAGCGCCGGAAGTTCTTCGGCGCTGCAGCGATGTTTGCGCGCCAGGGCGTGGATGGCGGCCAGTCGCTCCTCAACCCATTCCAGTCGGGCTGGGTCCATATCAAGGTCCGACAGATACCGACCAAGTTGGTCCGAGGCTTCCTGCACCTGGATTGAGGCTTCCTTGAGCATCTCGAGGATGTCCGACAGGTCCGGGTCCAGTTTGGCCAAGGGTTCAAGAAGTTGTACCGCGCCGGTTACCGACTGGTAGGCATTGATATCCTCGGCCTCATACAGGACGTCGAGACAGGCCCTGGACTGCTCCGCGAGCCGGCCTGAATTGGCCAGTTTACGGTGCTCGTCCTCCAGTTCCGGCAATTCCTCCTGCGTCAGGTTCAGCTGGGTCAGCTCCTGGCACTGGTATCGCAGGAGGTCGAGCCGGGCGCTGCGCTCGGACTCGCTGCCTTGAAGTGCTTCGAGCCTCTCCTGTAGCTGGTTCCATTTTCGATAGGCGGTGGCGACGGCCGCCCGTTGCTCCATGAGTTTGCCGTGATAATCCAGCAGATCCAGCTGGACCGCCCGCTTGGAAAGGCTTTGGTGTTCGTGCTGACCATGAATGTCCACCAATTGCTCGCCCAGGCCGCGGAGAGTCTGCACCGGTACGCTTTGGCCGTTGATATAGGCGCGAGATCGACCATCGGATCCCAGGCTGCGACGAACCTGGGCTTGCTGGTCAGCAGCCAGGTCCTGGCTCTCGAGCCAGGCTTGCACATCGGGCAGGTGCTCCAGCTCAAAGGTAGCGCTCAACTCGGCGCGCTGAGCACCATGGCGTACGAAGCTGGCATCACCGCGGTCACCCAGCAGCAGTCCGAGGGCATCCAGCAGGATCGATTTGCCTGCGCCCGTTTCACCGGTGAGCACAGTCAGGCCCTGGTCAAGTTCGAGTTCGACCTCGTCAATGATGGCAAAGTTGCGAATATGCAGATGACTGAGCATGGCTGATCAGTCCTCTGGTCTGGATCGCAACATGCTACTCCGTCCCCAGTGCAGCTTGGAGCGCAGGATGCGGTAGTAGTCGTAACCCTTGGGGTGAAGCAGGGTGACCCGACGTTCAGCCTTGACGATGGTGACCTGTTTGCCGGGTTGGACCGGCCCCAGGGTCAGGCCATCGCAGGTCACGTGTGCCCGAGTATCCGGACGCTCCAGGAGCCGGATAACAATGTGGGTGTCGCCGCTGACAACGATCGGTCGGTCGCTCAGGGTGTGGGGACAGATTGGCGCCATGACCACAGCGTTCATATCTGGCTGCAAAATCGGGCCACCGCAGGACAGTGCATAACCGGTGGATCCGGTAGCAGTGGCCACCACCAGTCCATCGCCACCGTGGGTATTTACATAACGCCCGTCGATCCAGGTTTCAAAGTCCAGCATACGACCCGTATCCCAGCGCTGCAGACAAACATCATTCAGTGCCACCGCCTCGATCACACCCTGCTCGTTTTCCAGCGTGGCATGTAACATCTGCCGTTCTTCCGCAAAGTACTGGCCGGAGAGAATCTGTTCCAGCATTTCCAGCATTCGGTCCGGTGTTACGTCGGCCAGAAAACCCAGTCGCCCTCGGTTCACGCCAAGCAAAGGCACGCCAACCTCGGCTGCGGGGCGGCTGGCATGCAGCATGGTGCCGTCTCCGCCTACAGCGATCACCATGTCCACCGCCCTGACCAGGTCCTCGGCAGGCAGACAGCGTGTGTCGCCGTCTTCAGGACCCAGGGCTATGCTGTCCTCAAATAAGACAATGCGGCCATGCTCGCGCAGATAACGGGCGATACTGTGCACGGTATCGCTAATCAGTGGGTCCAGGGTGCGTCCCATGAGCCCGATGGTGTGAAATTCTGTACTCATAAACTTTCCGGGCCCTATATTCCCCCGCTGCTGGTGTTATCCAGTATATCTGTTATATCTGCCTTACTTGTAAATCAGGTTTTCTGCATGAACAACACGCTAAGGGCTGATTCGCAAAGCTTGCTCATGCCTGGCACCGGGTCGGAATCCAGTCGAAATTTCGTCCAGGTTGGCCTGCTTGACAGCACTGCACCGCAATAGCAATCTTGACCGATCAATACCTTATTGCAAGAGGTTTTTTCTAAGGAACACATGCGCGACGTATTCAACGATCAGTTTCCAGGCGAACGGGCGCAGCATCTGCTCAGGGTCCTGGTGCAGCGCTACATTCGCGAGGGCCAACCCGTGGGCTCGCGCACACTGTCGCGGGATTCAGGCCTGGACTTGAGCGCTGCGACCATCCGTAACGTGATGGTCGATCTGGAAGAGATGGGTTTCATCAGTTCACCCCATACCTCGGCAGGCAGGGTGCCCACATCGCGGGGATTCCGTTTTTTCGTGGATACCTTGTTGCGATTGAAGCCGCTTTCCAGCGCCGAGGTGAAACACCTGGCGCGCAGGATTTCGACGGAGGCCCAGGACCAGAAGTCACTGGTGGCTTCGACCTCGGCCCTGTTGTCCTCATTGACCAGCCTTGCCGGGGTAGTGACCACGCCGCGCCAGCCGCATGCCTCACTCAGGCAGATAGAGTTCCTGCCATTGTCAGACAAGCGGGTGCTGGCCATTATCGTGATAAATGATCAGGAAGTTCAGAACCGAATTTTGCAGCTCGACAGAGACTACAGTGGCGAGGAATTGGTCAGGGCCGCGAATTACCTGAATGAGAAATTCGCCGGTCGCGAACTCGCCCAGGTACGCGAGCTCATCGTGGAGGAGCTCAAGACTACCCGCGAGCGCATGAATCAGTTGATGCTGGACGCCATCAGCATCGCCCAGAGAGCCTTCAATCAGGAGGATCAGGATAACTTCGTCGTGGCGGGGGAGACCAATTTGATGGGCTTTGCCGAATTGCACGATGTGGACAAGTTGCGTCGACTATTTGAGGCATTTAACGCCAAGCGTGACATCCTGGGCATGTTGGACAAGGTCTCAAGCGCTCACGGGGTGCAAATTTTTATTGGTGAGGAGAGTGGTTATTCGGTGCTCGATGATTGCTCACTGGTGGTTGCGCCATATACCTCGAATGACGATGTCGTCGGGGTACTTGGCGTGATCGGACCCACGCGCATGGCCTATGAACGGGTCATCCCCATCGTGGATGTGGCGGCAAAATTGCTGGGCTCAGCCTTGAATTCAAAGTAAGCCGCCCCCATCCAGCAGCATGTATCAGGATTTACGGTCCCCTTCCGCGCAAGGGGAGGCCGATGGTTGTGTTTACGGGAGACCCGAATAATGAGCTCTGAGCAGGAAAATCCTAACGAGTACCCGCAGGATTCGACGTCTGAAACTTCCGAGGCTGCGACGGAAGAGCGTGGCGAACCGGGAGAGTTGGATGCGGCCAGGGCCCAGGCGGATGATTTTCGCGACCAGCTCCTGAGGGCCAGGGCAGAGATGGACAATATCCGCAAGCGCTCGGACCGGGAGCTGGAGCGGGCCCACAAGTACGGCGTGGAACGCCTGGCCGGCGAGTTGCTGCCGGTAGTGGATAGCCTTGAGATCGGCCTGGAGGCCGCGGGTAGTGACAACATGGAGGCGGTTGCCGAGGGTATTCGGGCGACCCTGAAGTTGCTGACCAGCGTCCTGGAGAAGTTTGGAATATCCTGCCTGGATCCGCTGGGAGAACCATTCAATCCCGAATGGCACGAGGCCATGGCGACCCAGCCCTCGCCGGATGCTGAGCCGGATTCGGTATTGCTGGTGGTGCAAAAAGGCTATCGCATTCACGACCGGGTCCTGCGCCCGGCCCGGGTGATCGTGTCCAGGGCGGTGGATTAGGCGGGTTCCATACGGTATTGACGGGCCCTGCACTTGAAAAGTCAGCTGGCAGCCCAATTAAACAGTACAAGTTTTTGAACATCTTTTTTGGAGAGTAATTTCATGGGTAGAGTGATTGGAATTGACCTGGGGACCACCAACTCCTGCGTCTCCGTCATGGAGGGCGACAAGCCCAAGGTTATTGAGAACAGTGAGGGTGATCGCACCACTCCGTCCATCGTCGCCCAGACCAAGGACGAGGAGTGGCTGGTAGGCCAGTCGGCCAAGCGGCAGGCGGTCACCAACCCTACGAATACCCTGTCTGCGGTCAAGCGCCTGATTGGTCGTCGTTTCGATGACCCGGTGGTGCAGAAAGACATCGACATGGTGCCATACAAGATTTGCAAGGCAGACAATGGCGATGCCTGGGTGGAAGTCCATGGCAAGAAAATGTCGCCGCCGGAGGTTTCGGCCCGAGTGCTGATGAAGATGAAGAAGACTGCCGAGGATTACCTCGGGGAGCCGGTGACCGAGGCCGTGATCACCGTGCCTGCCTACTTCAACGATTCCCAGCGCCAGGCCACCAAGGACGCGGGTCGTATCGCCGGCCTGGAGGTTAAACGTATCATCAATGAGCCGACCGCGGCGGCCCTGGCCTACGGTCTGGACAAAAAGCGCGGTGACCGCAAGATTGCCGTGTATGACCTGGGCGGCGGTACCTTTGATATTTCGGTGATCGAGATTGCCGAAGTGGACGGCGAACACCAGTTCGAAGTGTTGGCCACCAATGGCGATACCTTCCTGGGTGGTGAGGATTTCGACAAGCGCATCATCGATTACCTCGCGTCGGAATTCGAGAAGGAAAGCGGGGTGGATATTCGCAAGGACCCGCTGGCCATGCAGCGCCTGAAGGAAGCAGCAGAGAAAGCCAAGGTCGAAGTATCAACCTCGCAGCAAAGCGAAGTTAACCTGCCCTATATCACCGCCGATGCCAGTGGTCCCAAGCACCTGAGCATCAAGTTGAGCCGGGCCAAGGTAGAGTCGCTGGTAGAAGACTTGATCGCGCGCACCATCGGGCCCTGCCGCATTGCGCTGAAAGATGCCGGGCTGAAGGTCTCGGAAATTGAAGACGTGATCCTGGTGGGTGGGCAAACCCGCATGCCCAAGGTGCAGCAAGAGGTTAAGAACTTTTTCGGGCGGGAACCGCGTAAGGATGTGAATCCTGACGAAGCGGTGGCCGTTGGCGCCGCGATTCAGGGTGGTGTGCTCTCGGGCGAAGTGAAAGACGTGCTGCTGCTGGATGTCACGCCCTTGTCCCTGGGTATCGAAACCCTGGGCGGCGTAATGACCAAGCTGATCGACAAGAACACCACGATCCCGACCAAGGCTAACCAGGTTTTCTCGACCGCAGACGATAACCAGACGGCCGTGACCATCCACGTGCTTCAGGGTGAGCGTGATCGGGCGCTGGATAACAAATCGCTGGGGCGCTTCGACCTGAGCGATATCCCGCCGGCTCCGCGTGGACTGCCCCAGATCGAGGTAACCTTTGATATTGATGCGAATGGCATCCTGAACGTCTCGGCCAAGGACAAGGCTACCTCCAAGGAGCAGAAGATTGTCATCAAGGCCTCCAGTGGTCTGACCGACGAAGAAGTCGATCGCATGGTCAAGGATGCCGAGGCCCACCATGAGGAAGACCGCAAGTTCCGTGAAATGGTGGAAGCACGTAACCAGGCCGACGGCTTGATTCACGCGACCGAGAAGTCATTGACTGACCTTGGAGACAAGGTGCAGCCAGAGGAGCGCAGTCGTATTGAGGCCGCCATTGGTGATGTGCGCGAAGCCCTAAAGGGTGATAGCAAAGACGCCATCGAGACCAAGAGCAAGGCCCTGTCCGAAGCCTCGGCCGCCCTGGCTCAGCGCGTATACCAGGAGCAGGCTGCCCAGGAACAACAGGCGGGCGCAGCGGGCGAAGCGACTGGAGCTAGCGACGACGTGGTCGATGCTGAATTTGAGGAAGTCAAAGGTAACGGTGAGAACAAGAATGCCTGATACCGATTGAGGTATCTGGCATCCTAGGTGGCAGCCGCCCCGACCCAGCCAAGGTCGCGGCGGCTTCTTGGGATTAGTAACGCCAGGGAGCTTCTGGATTATTCCTGGCCAGGCAGATTTGTTAGCTGAAAGGTACAGCGACCAGGCGCCAATCGCACGTGAGCAGACTCGCGAAGATGGGCAGCATGGGAGTTGGAATTTTTCAACACAATATGCGTGGTCATGAATGGATCAGGGACTCCCCAAGAAAAAAACGACGGTGGGGAATGGCCAAACGCGACTATTACGAGGTTCTCGGGGTGTCCCGGGAAGTATCGGCGGTAGACCTGAAGAAGGCTTACCGGCGCCTGGCTATGAAGCATCATCCGGATCGCAACCAGGACGATGACACGGCTGAGGGCCAGTTTAAAGAGGTCAAGGAAGCCTACGAAGTCTTGAGTAATGCCGACAAGCGCGCTCGCTATGACCGCTACGGGCATGCCGGGCTGGAGCAATCAGCGGGCCCAGGTTTCACTGGGGGGGCGGATGCCTTCAGCGACATGTTCGGTGATGTATTTGGCGATATTTTCGGTGGCGGCGGAAGGCGCTCACGCAGCCAGGTTTTTCGCGGTGCGGACCTGCGATATTCGCTGGAACTGGACCTGGAACAGGCGGTAGCCGGAGCAACGGTCACCATAAGCGTGCCCACCATGGTCGAGTGCGAGATTTGCCATGGCACGGGTGCAGCCGAGGGTAGCAGCCCGGTGGACTGCGATACCTGTGGCGGAGTGGGCCAGGTACGGATGCAGCAGGGCTTCTTTTCGGTCCAGCAAACATGCCCGAATTGTCGCGGTAGCGGCAAGACGATAAAAGATCCCTGCGAAGGGTGCTCCGGGCAGGGACGTGTGCGAGAAACCAGGAAGCTGGAAGTCAACGTCCCGGCCGGGGTAGATAGCGGTGATCGGATTCGCCTGGGTGGTCAGGGTGAAGCCGGACGCTCGGGCGGCCCCGCGGGGGATCTGTATGTTGAGATTCACGTGCGAACCCACGCAATATTTGAGCGTGAAGGTGCCGACCTGGCCTGTGAGGTACCCATCAGTTTTACAACCGCGGCCCTTGGTGGATCCATCGAAGTGCCAACCCTCACGGGTCACGTAACGCTAAAAATTCCTGCCGGAACCCAGACAGGCAAGGTGTTTCGCTTGCGCGGCAAGGGCGTGAAGCCGGTGCGGGGCGGGCCGGTCGGAGAACTGTATTGCCGTACCACGGTGGAAACCCCGGTCCATTTGTCGGAAGGTCAGAAAAAGCTTTTGGCAGAGCTGGATGACTCTCTGCGCGGTGGTGGCAAGCGGCACAGTCCCAAGGAATCCGGTTGGCTGGATAGCGTAAAGAATTTCTTTGAGAACATCGGCATATGAACAACAGCACCCGGTCTTCGCTCCGCTTGGCCCTGCTTGGGGCCAGCGGGCGTATGGGTCGGGAAGTGCTGGCCCTGCTGCCCGGAAATTCCCTGTTTGAACTTTCCGGCGCAGGCTGCTCATCCGGCAGCGGGTTGCTGAATCAACCAGTGGATATCATCCAGCCGGGCTTGCCGGCGCTGTTGTTCCAGGCGGACCCGGCCAAGGTCATGCAAGGCGCAAAAGTGGTCATTGACTTCAGTCTGCCAGGCGCGACCCAGGCCCATTTATCCGCCTGCCGCGAGCAGGGCGTGGCGATGGTCCTGTGCACCACCGGACACGATGCTTCCCAGCTTGAACACATACGCGAGCTGAGCAAGTCCGTGCCTGTTTTATTGGCCGCAAACACGAGTTTGGGCATCGCCTTGCTTAATCGTCTGGTGGAACTGGCCGCCGGCGTGTTGGGTGAGCAGTTTGACACCGAGATTTTCGAAGTGCATCACCGTAACAAGCGGGATCTCCCCTCGGGTACAGCCCTGGGCCTGGGGCGATCCGTGGCCCGGGGTCGCGGTAGCAACCTGGACTCGCTCAGGCAGGACCGCTTGCCGGGCAGTGAGAGCCTGCGTGGCCCCGGAAGCGTCGGCTTCGCGGCCTTGCGTGGTGGGGATGTAGCAGGTGAGCACAGCGTGATGTTTGCAGGTGAAGGCGAGCGTTTGGAATTGATCCATAGGGTCAGCAAGCGCGCCACATTTGCCCACGGCGCCCTGAAGGCTGCGCAGTGGCTGGCGGGTCAACCGCCTGGACTGTACGAAATGTCCGATGTTCTGGGTCTGAAATAGACACGACGCCTTGCGGACAGTAGAATCCACCCGGTTCAGCATCAAGGTGCCAGGG
>JAPHSC010000343.1 GCA_026193125.1 Gammaproteobacteria bacterium | reverse complement strand
CGGAAAATTACCGGGCTCTTGTGACGCCAGCAATGCGGGTAACTGTGACGCAAGGGTTCCTGGTGCAGCAGGGCGCCGTGTTCCTTGAGCACTTGCAGCACATGGGGATTGGCCTTGTGTACCTGTTCGCCCTCGAAGTACTGCGTGCCGGTGACAAAACAGCCATCCGGCCCCACCGGATTCTCCACCGGCAGCTGGTATTTCACACCTACCGCAAAATCTTCCTGGCCATGACCGGGGGCTGTATGCACCGCCCCGGTTCCCGATTCCAGGGACACGTGTTCACCCAGGATGACGGGGACACTGCGGTCGTGGAAAGGATGACGCAGATTCAGCCCTTCAAGTTCGGCACCACTGACATTGCCCAGCCGGGAGAATCCCTCCAGCCCGACTCGATTCACTACGCTTTGCAGCAACTCGTCTGCTACCAGGAAGCGTTCCGCGCCCTGGTCTGTGGTGACCTGCGCCAGGACGTAGTTTATTTCCGGGTTAAGCGCGACGGCCTGGTTGGCGGGCAGTGTCCAGGGTGTAGTGGTCCAGATAATGACCGAGATATCACCCTCGCCTTCGGTGCCCGCGGGGAATCTCTCCAATACAGCCCGGGCGTCCCCGGCTTTGAAGCGCACGTCAATACTGAACGATGTCTTGTCCTGGTATTCAACCTCGGCCTCGGCCAGGGCCGAGCGGCAGTCCAGACACCAGTGGACCGGCTTGTAACCCTTGTACAAGTGCCCGTTTTCGATGATCTTTGCGAAGGCTCGCAACTGCTCCGCTTCATAGCCCGGGTTCATCGTAAGATAAGGATTATCCCAGTCACCCAGGATCCCAAGGCGCTTGAAGTCCTCACGCTGTCCGTCCACTTGTTTGGCGGCATATTCCCGGCAGGCGGCGCGGAAGGCGCGAGCGTCCAGCTTGTGCCCCACGCGTCCGTATTTCTTTTCCACCACCAGTTCAATGGGCAGGCCATGGCAGTCCCAGCCAGGCACGTAGGGTGCGTCAAAACCGTCCAGGGCGCGGCTGCGCACCACCATGTCCTTGAGCACCTTGTTGACGGCATGACCAATGTGGATGTCACCATTGGCGTAGGGAGGACCATCCATGAGCACAAAGCGCGGACGTCCCTTGCAGTGCTCCCTGAGCCGTTCATAGCGACCCGAGTCCTGCCAATGCTTGAGCATGGCCGGCTCGCGATTGGCCAGGTTCGCCTTCATGGGGAACTCCGTCATGGGAAGGTTCAGCGTATCCTTGTAATCCACACCCGATCTCACTCTAGTTGCCTATCATTCGCTACGACCGGAGAGTATCTCACGGGCAGCCTTCAGGTCACGGTGCATCTGTTCAATCATCAGATGCAGATTGTCGAAGCGATGCTCGTTACGCAGCTTGGCCACGAACTTCACCTCCAGGTGGCGACCATAAATGTCGCCGTCAAAATCCAGTAAATGCGCTTCGAGCAGGGCCCGCTTGCCATTCACGGTAGGCCGGGTACCCAGGTTGGCAACTGCCGGCCAGGGCTTGCTGTCCACGCCCACCACCCACACCGCGTACACCCCGGTCATGGGCAACACCCGCCGGCTGGGAAGAATATTGGCAGTAGGAAAGCCCAGGGTCCTGCCCAGCTGATCCCCGGGAACCACCCGGCCACACATGCTGTACGGGCGACCCAGCAAGCGGGTGGCCTGCTCAAGCCTGCCCTGCTCCAGGGCTGCGCGAATACGGGAACTGCTCACCCGCTCGCCATCCAGCTGAAAGCTGGCCGTATCCTGAAGCTCGAATCCGTGCTTTAGACCCGCCGCCTTGAGGGACGCGAAGTCACCCATGCGTTTGTGTCCGTAGCGAAAATCATCACCCGCGACCAGGTAGCGCACTCCCATACCGTGGACCAGAATCCGTTCTACAAACTCATTCGGGGACAATGAGGCAAAGGCCTGGTCAAAGCGCAGACAGGCAAACCGATCCAAACCGGTCTCGGCCAGGGCCAGGAATTTCTCACGGAAACGCGTCAGCCTGGCCGGCGCCTTGTCGGCACCAAAGAACTCCTGGGGGGTCGGCTCGAAGGCTATGGCGGCCGTGGGCAAATGCCGCTGCCTGCCGACCTGGATCAAGGCATCCAGTACAGCGCGATGACCAAGGTGGACGCCATCATAGTTGCCGATTGTGGCCACGCAACCGCGGTGGCGAGACCGCAGATTATGGACTCCCCTAATCAATTCCACCTGATCAATTCCATGTGAAGGCGCTCAAAAACCGCGAATTATAGGGGCTGTCCATCATGATTGCATACGCAGGTTGCGAACTCTTACGCCGGCCAGCCACAAGGTGCCCAGGTAACAGGCAGCGCCACCAAACACCAGCAGGGCCAGGTTCAGGGCCCGCTCCGGCGCGTGCCACTGCAGCCACTGGCTGTCCGCCGGCGACCACCACAGCAGCAACAGCAGCATGACTGTATTCGCGAGAAACAGCTGGGCCAGCCAGCGTCCCCAGCCGGGAGCAAGTTCCAATACCTTCTGCCGGCGCAACCCACGGAACAGCAACCAGGCGTTAAGGATGGCCGCCACACCGGTCGCCAGCGCCAGTCCCGCGTGGGGCGCCGGGAAATTCCAGCGACTGAGCGCAAGCACCAGGATGATGTTCAGACTCACGTTGGTGGCCAGCGCCACCAGGCCATAGCGCACCGGGGTGCGCGTATCCTGACGCGCGAAATACCCCGGCGCCAACACCTTGACCAGGGAAAAGCCCATCAGGCCCAGGGCAAACGCCTGCAAGCTGAACTCGGCCATCAACACATCCCTGGCGTCGAAGGCGCCGCCGTAAAAAACCGTGACCAGGATGGGACCAGCCAGGACGAACAAACCGACAGCAGCCGGCACGGCGATCAGCAGGGTCAGGCGCAGCGCCCAGTCCAGGGTAATGGAGAATGCCTGGCGCTCGGCCCGGGCATGGTTGCTAGACAGACCTGGAAGAATCACCGTGGCCAGGGCTATACCGAAAACTCCCAGCGGAAACTCCATCATTCGGTCCGAATAATACAGCCAGCTGATACTTCCGGCCTGCAGGAACGAAGCAATCAGCGTATCCACCAGGATATTGATCTGGGCCACCGAGGAACCAAATATGGCCGGCAGCATCAACTTGCCAATTTTCCGCACGCCCGCCAGTTGTGGCTGCCAGCGTGGTCGCACCAGCAATCCCATGCGCGAAAGAAAAGGTAACTGGAAAGACAGTTGCACAAGCCCTGCCAGGAACACACCTACCGCCAGGCCAAGACCGGGCACCGGCAACAGGGGGACCAGCCAGATGGCCGACGCTATCATCACCAGGTTGAGCAAAACCGGGGTGAATGCAGGCACCGAGAAACGCCCGAAAGTATTCAGGATGGAACCGGCCAGCCCGGTCAGGGAGATAAACAGGATGTACGGGAAGGTAAAGCGCAACATTTGCACCGCCAGCTCGTAGCGATCGCCCTCACCGTGGAATCCGGGGGCGAACAGCATGATCACCAGCGGTGCCGCGACCACGCCGATTGCCGTCACCAGCGCAAGTATTGCCCCCAGGGTGCCCGAGACACCCGCGATCAGTTCCTTGAGTTCCTTCCGCTCGCGGGTGGCCTTGTATTCACCCAGCACCGGCACGAAGGCCTGGGAGAAGGCACCCTCGGCAAAGAAGCGTCGCAACAGGTTGGGAATCTTGAACGCGACAAAGAATGCGTCCATAAGCGGACCCGCCCCGAACAGGCGCGAGAACACCATGTCCCTTGCCAATCCCATGATTCGGGACAACAGGGTCATGCCCCCGACCACGGAGGTGGATTTAAGCAAACCTCGACTCATGGGTACCCCACCGGCAACCGGCGCTCATGGTAGCGTGAATCCGCTGTTGATGGCAGACGCAAGACCGCGCGGCTCAGGACCCGCCGGTACGACGGCTTTCAAGCTCCTCAACCACCTGCGACATACTCAGGCCACGACTGACCAGGAGCACCAGCAGATGGTAAAGCAGGTCAGCGCTCTCGGAGAGCAGGTCGGACTCCTCGCCGGAAACACCCGCGAGTGCCACCTCGACACCCTCTTCACCGACTTTTTGGGCAATACGCTTGACACCTGCCTGCAGCAACTGCGCGGTATAGCTGGTCTGGGGGTCTCCCTGGGCGCGCTGCCGAATCAGTTCCTGCAGCCGATACAGAAAATCACCCTGGGGCGGAGCCTCGCCATCCCCGTCAAAGCACGTGCGCGTTCCCAGGTGACAGGCGGGACCTGTGGGATTCACCCGGACCAGCAAGGTATCCCCATCGCAGTCAGGAGCGATGCTGACCAGTTCCAGCGTGTTGCCGGAAGTCTCGCCCTTGAGCCACAAGCGCTGGCGGCTGCGGCTGTAAAATACCACCTGCCCACCGGCAATAGTCGCGGCCAGGGCCTCGGCATTCATGTATGCCAGCATCAACACAGTGCCGTCACGGGCGTTCTGTACGATAGCTGGCAGCAGGCCATCGCCTTTTTGCCAGTCCAGATTCTTTAGCGATCCTTGCTTCATAGCCTTACCTGCACGTTGTTGTCCTTCAAATATTGCTTCAAGTCTGGCAGCCGAATATTGCCCGAGTGAAACACGCTGGCGGCCAGCGCTCCATCCACCCGCGCACGCGAAAACACGTCGAAAAAATGCTCCTGGCAACCTGCGCCACCGGACGCGATCAATGGCACCTGGCAAATTGCCCTGACGCTTTCCAATTGCTCAAGGTCGTAACCCTGGCGCACGCCATCATTATTCATGCAGTTGAGCACTATTTCGCCGGCGCCACGCGACTGGACCTCGCTCACCCAATCCAGGGTCTGGCGCGGCGCCTTACTCATGCGTCCCGGGTCACCGGTATTCATGTACACCTGGTAGCCCTCGTCCGCAGCCCTGCTGTCGATCCCGACCACCACGCACTGACTGCCAAAACGCCTGGCCAGGTCATCGATCAGCGACGGATTTTCCAGCGCCGGTGTGTTCACAGAGATCTTGTCGGCACCGGCCGCCAGAACTTCCTCCGCTGCCCGGGCGCTGCGAATGCCACCGGCTACGCAGAACGGTATGTCCAGTTCGGCAGCCACCCGGGTAATCCACGAGCGATCTACCGAGCGCCCCTCCGGGCTGGCGGTGATATCGTAAAAAACCAGTTCATCCGCACTCTCATCACGATAACGGCAGGCCAGTTCAAGGATGCCCCCCATGATGCGGTGCCCCTGGAATTGCACGCCCTTGACCACAACACCGTCACGCACGTCCAGGCAGGGAATCAGTCGTCTTGCAAGAATGGTCGCAACTCCTCGAGCTTGATATTGCCGTCCAACAAGGCTTTGCCAACAATGGCGCCATGTAAACCCGCGTCCTCCAGGGCGCCCAGGTCACCCACGTGACGAATCCCGCCCGAGGCCTGGAACGCCAATTTCGGATAACGCGCCACGCACTGCCGATACAGGTCCAGGTTAGGTCCTGTCATCGCACCATCCCGCTCAATATCGGTACACAGCACGTGCCGCAATCCGGTCTTGACGAAAAACTCCAGTACCGTCCACAAATCCTGACCCGTGTCACGGGTCCAGCCATGGCTCGCCAGGCGCGGCACCCCGCCCACGTCAATGCGGACATCCAGGGCCAGCACCATGCGCCCGGCACCGTAGTCCAGCAGCCAGTCAGCCACCGCCTGGGGCCTGACCAGGGCCACGCTGCCCAGCACGACCCGACTGACACCGGACTCCAGTACCGCCTCGACCAGGGCCTCGTTGCGAAGACCACCGCCGACTTGCAGCGCCAGGCCCTGCACCGTACCGAGTGATCGTATAATTTTTTCGTTGGCAGGACGCCCGTCACGTGCCCCATCCAAATCTACGACGTGGAGCAATTTGCAGCCTGCATCGCGGTACGCCGTGGCGAGCTTTAACGGATCCTGTTCATAGCGGGTGACCTGTTCAAACTCCCCCTTGAACAAGCGCACGCAGCGACCATCTTTCAGGTCTATGGCCGGGATCACAATCACATTTTCACCTCCAGAAAATTGGACAGCATACGCGCGCCGGCGGCGGCCGAGCGCTCAGGATGAAACTGTGTGGCACAGAAATTTTCCTTGACCGCCACGCTGACAAAAGCCTCACCATAATCGCATGTTGCTGCCACATCCCGGCTCGTACGTACCGAAAATCCATGCACGAAATAGAAATATTGCCCCGCAGCGCCCTCCAGCAGAGGCAGGTCCCGCACGGGCGAGATCGTGTTCCAACCCATGTGCGGAATTGACAGACCCGCATGAGCCTGCATCTGCTCCACCTGACCGGCAAACACGCCCATGCAATCCACATCTCCTTCCGCTGAATGCTCAAACAATAACTGCATACCCAGGCATATTCCCAACACAGGTTGTGTGAGCGTAGGTATAAGCTTGTCCAGCTCAAATTCGCCAAGACGCGCCATGGCATCCGCAGCAGCACCGACGCCGGGTAAAATCACTCTGTCCGCGGCCCGGATCGTGCCGTGCTCGCGGGTCAATTCGCCCCGTACCCCGAGACGCTGCAAGGCAAACATCACCGAACCAATATTGGCTCCGCCACTGTCGACCACGGCTACCTTCACAATATGCCCTTGGTGCTGGGCAACTCTGAGCCGGACACCGCAATGGCCTGCCTGAGCGACCTTCCTACTGCCTTGAACACGGCCTCCACCATGTGATGGGTATTCTCTCCGGATACGTGTATGTGCAGCGAACAGCACATGGCGTCAGATAAAGACCGGAAAAAGTGAGGCACCATCTCGGTAGACAATCCTCCCACCTGCTGCCTTGGAAAGCTGCCGTCGAACTGAATATAGGCGCGACCGCCAAGATCCAGTGCGACCCTTGCCTGGGACTCATCCATAGGCAACAGAAATCCGTAGCGGCCTATTCCGTGTTTGCTGCCCAGGGCCTCGCCCAGGGCCTCACCCAGGGTGATCGCACAATCCTCCACCGTATGGTGTTCATCTATCTCCAGGTCGCCCTGGCAACGCAATGACAGCGAGAAGCCGCCATGCTTGGCCAGTTGCTCAAGCATGTGGTCGAAGAATCCAATGCCGGTAGCCACATTGATATTTGACGGCCTGTCCAGGTTCACTTCCACGCTTATGTCAGTCTCACGCGTTTGCCGGCGGCGTCTGGCGATGCGTGGCGCCAGCAGCAACTGATCGGCCAACGCCTCCCAGTTCAAGCCCTCCGCTCCCACCTGTAGACCCTGAATGCCCAGGTTGGCGGCCATTTGCAGATCTGTTTCCCGGTCACCGATCACATAGCTGTGTTTGCGGTCCAGCGTTGTTTGCGCGAGAAACTCAGACAGCAAACCCAGCTTGGGTTTGCGGCAGGCACACTCCTGGTGATCGAAGTGCGGGCAGATAAATTGCCGGTCAAAGCGCACGCCCTGGCTGGCAAACAGGTCGAGGATAAAGTCATGGGTCCGGTCGAAATGCTCCTGCGGAAAACTCTCGGTCCCCAGGCCATCCTGATTGGATACCAGGATAAGGCTGTACCCGGCCTGGGTCAGCCGGCCCAGGGCCGGAATGACGCCATCCAGCAGGCGAACCTTCTCCAGCGCGTCGACTTGTTCGTCCTCGGGTTCGTGCACCAGCGTCCCGTCCCGGTCGATAAAAAGGACTCTTTGTTCAGCCATTGGCCTGCTCCCTTATGCACGCCAGCAGGGCGCTCTGCTCTTCAGGCGTGCCTATGGTAAAGCGCAAGCAATCCGGCAAGTCCGGGTGCCTGCTGAAATCCCGAACCAGTATGCCCCGACTGGCACACGCCGCGCTCACCCCCGCTGCATTGTCCAGGCTGACCAGCAAGAAGTTGGCGTCGCTGGGCCAGACCTTGCGCACGGTCCGGATAGTCGCCAACTCAGCAGCGAGATCTTCCCTCAGTTGCCTGACCTGTTTGATGCGCTTCTCGACGGACTGCAATGACTGCACGTCCAGCAAGGCGTCCGCGGCCTCCAGCACAGGAGTGGCCAGAGCATAAGGCGGCACTATGCGCCTGAACAAGTCCGTGATTTCACGCGACGCAACCATCGCACCCAGACGCGCGCCCGCCAGGGCGTACGCCTTGGACAGGGTTCGCAATATCACCAGGTTGGGCGTACGTTCCAGCTGACCGATCAGGCTGGGTCTGTCAGCGAACTCCACATAGGCCTCGTCCACCACGACTACCGCCCGGCCCAGCAAGGCCTGCGCCAATCCAAGTACCGCCTGTTCATCCAGCAACTGGCCGGTGGGATTGTTGGGCGAGCATAAAAACAGCAGGCGGGTATTCGGCTGGCAGGCGGCCAGCACCTTGTCAGCATCCAGTCCAAAGCCCTTGCCCGCGTCCAGGGGCACCTCGGTCACGCCCGCACCCTGGACCTGCGCATACACTTTGTACATGGCAAACGTGGGGGGGCAGACGATGATTTCGTCCACACCTTCCCGGCAAAACAGGCGCAGCAGCAAGTCTATCGCCTCGTCACTGCCACGGGTCACCACCACCTGCTCGGGAGCCACCTGGAACAGCTTAGCCAGTCTTGCCGACAGCCACTGCGGATAGGCATCCGGATAGCGGTTGAGACCCGGTGAGTAACGGTCGTTCTCTCCACGCCAGGCCGATTCATTGGCGTTAAGACGAATGCCATCGCCTGCTGGAGGAAGATCATAGGACTGCAGGGCCAATACTTGCGGTCGGACCAGGTGCTGGATGGCGCTCATACCGAAGCACCCCGGGGCAACTGCGCCAGGCGCAGGCTCACCGCACGCGCATGGCCGCGCAGTCCTTCCATTTCGGCCAGCACTTCTGCCACCGGGCCGATATTCTGCAGGCCCTCCGGTGTCAATTCCTGCACGCTCATGCGACGCAGGAAATCCACGACAGACAGACCGCTGACTGCCCGTGCATAGCCATAAGTCGGCAAGACATGATTGGTGCCGCTGCAATAGTCTCCCACCGACTCCGGTGTCCATGGACCCAGGAAAACCGAACCGGCATTGTGCACCGCCGGCAGCCACTCCCGCGCCTGCTGCACCTGCAAAATCAAATGCTCGGGCGCATAGGCGTTGACCACCTGCATGGCGCAAGTGAGATCCTCCACCAGGATGCTGCGACTGGCATTCAGCGCGCTGCCGGCTATCGTGCGCCTGGGCAGCTCCTGCAACTGTGTCTCAATTTCGCGCCGTACTGCCTCGGCGAGTGACCTGTCCGTGCTGACCAACAGTACCTGGGAGTCGGGGCCATGCTCTGCCTGGGATAACAGGTCGGCGGCAACGAAAGCGGCGTCTGCCCCGGCATCCGCCACCACCATGACTTCCGAGGGGCCGGCGGGCATATCACAGATGCAACCGGCTGGATCAATCGATACCGCCATCTTCGCCGCGGTAACCCAGGTATTGCCCGGACCGAAAATCTTGTCCACCCTGGCAATGCTTTCTGTGCCATAGGCCATGGCAGCAATCGCCTGTGCGCCGCCCAGCTTGTATACCTCGTCCACTCCACACAGGCTGGCCGCCACCAGCACGGCTGCATTAGCGCAGCCATCCTTACCCGGAGGCGTAAAAATTGCGCGCCGTGCGCAACCGGCCACGGCAGCGGGAATAGCCAACATGAGCACAGCCGAAGGCAAGGGCGCAGTACCCGCCGGCACATACAGACCCACCGCGTTGATTGGCCTGATCAACTGTTCGCAGGTCACTCCAGGGGCGGTCTCAATACTCAGCGCAGAGGGCATCTGCAGCTGGTGAAATTTCTGAATGTTTTCCACTGCACTGCGCAAGGCAGCTATTTGCTCCGGGCTGACCATCGCCTGCGCCCGTTCAAACTCCTCATTTGACACCCGCAGCGACTCAAGCTGCACGGCATCGATCTCACGGGTCAAATCGAGAAGCGCCTTGTCACCGCCCCGCTTCACCTGCTCGATGATTCCGGCAACCCGCTCAAGCAGGGCCTCACTCCTGGCCTGGGGAGGGCGAGCCAGGGCGAGTGCTCGCCCCTGTTCATCCAGGCTATTCCATTCCAGATATTCCACAGCCTGTCTCCTCTCTAGGCCAGCATCTTTTCAACTGGCAGCACCAGCAAAGATGTCGCGCCCGCATTTTGCAGTGCCTCCAGCGTCTCCCAGAAAACGGCTTCCGGACAGACCGCGTGGACCGCTACCTTGTCGGGCCTTCCTTCCAGGGGCATGACCGTAGGCGCCTCGCTACCTGGCAACAAGTCCGTGATTGCCTTGAGTGCTGAGCGTGGTGCGTGGAGCATGATGTATTTGCTTTCGCGCACCTGCAGGACACCATCCATGCGCCGAACAAGACGTTGGATCCAGGCTTCCGATTCAGGCTCCAGTGGCAGGTTTCTGCGCAGCAGTACCGACTGGCTCTCGAGTATGGTCTGGGTTTCGCGCAAGTGGTTGGCAGCCAGGGTACTTCCCGTAGACACCAGGTCACAGATGAAATCCGCCTTGCCGAGCTTGGGCGCGATTTCAATGGCGCCGGACATGACCACGATTTCCGCCTGCACCTGGTTTTCGCGCAGGAAATTACCCAGCAGGTAAGGATAACTGGTGGCGACACGCCGACCCTGCAAGGAATGCACGCCTTCATAGGGCACACCTTCAGGAGCCGCGAGCGCCAGGCGGCACTGACCCACACCCAGTTCCAACAGCACCTCTACATTGGCCTCCTCGCCCCCTTGTTGCCGCTCCAGGCGTTGCTCCTCCACGACGTTCAAGCCGGCAATACCCAGCTGGCAGGAGCCCTCACTCACCAACCCCGGTATGTCATCGTCCCGCACCAGCAAGATATCCAGGGGCATATTTTCCCCGTAACAAATAAGTTGATCCGGCGCCCGGCTGTATACCAGGCCGCAACGATGTAAAAGATCCAGTGAGTTTTCAGTCAGCCGGCCCGACTTCTGAACCCCAACCCTGATGCGCGGCCCCCTATCCATTTGCCTCTCCCGCCACGCGCTCGCCGGAAAGATTACTCCAGGCGATGCTATAGCCACTCCCGGGAGCCGCAAGGCACCGCGCCACCCGCCCGGTAGTGGTCACACTCACCCCGGTGCGCTCGGCAATCACTCGGTAGGGCAAGCCCTGCTTCAGCAGGCCCACCACTCGCCAGCGATCAGCCAGGGCCTGCAATTCCGCCGGCGTGGTCAGGTCGCCAAGAAACGCCTTGATTTCTGCCATGTTTTGCAGGGAGAGAATGGCCTCACACAAGGCTTGCCGGGCCTGCCTGTCCTGCTCCACGGTATGTCTTCGCTGCTTCATAGGGATGTCCAAATAATGTAATAACGCATTAATACGCTATTACGCTAATACAGGCAAGAACAAATTGTTCCGACCGTTGCCAGCGCCCTTCGGGCTGGCTCCGCTCCAAGGCCTGACCAACATTGACAAATGCCCAAATAATCACCACAATGCCCGGCTTTCCGCCCTTTCGGCGAAGTGTTTCATTCGGAGAATAGTCTTGGCTAATAGCAAATCTGCAGCAAAACGCGCCCGCCAGAACACCGTGGCTCGTGACCACAACCTCGGCCTGAAGTCGCGCATGCGTACTTTTATCAAGAAAGTACTCACCGCCATTTCCTCGGGTGACAAGGCTGCTGCCACAGAAAGCTACAAGGAAGCCGTACCGGTTATCGACGGCGCCGTTTCCAAGGGCCTGATCCACGCCAACAAGGCCGCGCGTCACAAGAGCCGCCTGAACAATCACATCAAGAATATGGCCTGAGCAGGCGCTGCACCCAGACATAGAAAAGGCCGGTCAGTGACCGGCCTTTTTTTATGGACAAAATCCCGTTCCCTGCGCCGATAGTCTATTCGGCGTCTGCAGTCTCCGCGGTGCCGTCCGGCACCTTGGTTTCTGCCGCCATTCCCTCAGCGCGCTTCTCTTCCAGGGTCTTCTCTTCAAGGCGGTTCATACAGGCCTGGGCCAGTGCTTGCACACCCTCGCCCGACAGGCCCGAAATTTTGAATACCGGACCTTCCCACTGCAATTCTTGCAACAAACGCTCGCAGGCCTGCTCCGCATCCTCGGCGGATAGTTGATCAAGCTTGTTGATTACCAACCAGCGCTCCTGGGCGGCCAGTTCAGGGCTGAATTTTTCCAGTTCCCCGCTAATACGGCGAACATCCTTCGCGACATCCTGCTCCGGATCCGGCGGCAGAATATCCACCAGGTGCAATAACAGGCGGGTACGCTGAAGGTGCTTCAGGAAACGAATACCCAGACCGGCACCTTCCGCCGCACCCTCGATCAAGCCGGGCACATCTGCCATCACGAAGCTGCGCAAATCGCCGACCCTGACCACGCCGAGGTTGGGGTACAAGGTCGTAAACGGGTAATCCGCCACCTTGGGTCTGGCCGCTGACATGGCGCGAATAAGGGTGGACTTGCCGGCATTTGGCAGACCCACCAGGCCTACATCCGCCAGCAGCTTCAATTCAAGCTGCAGGTTCCTGACTTCCCCGGGGCTGCCCGGGATGGTCTTGCGTGGCGCACGGTTGGTACTGCTCTTGAATCGAGTATTACCCAGACCGCCTCGGCCGCCCGCGGCGACCCGCATACGCTGGCCATCGCGGGTCAGATCGCCCAGGACTTCCTCGGTGTCTGTATCCCGAACAATGGTCCCCACGGGCACCAGGACTTCCAGGTCATCGCCGCCCTTGCCAGTGCAATTGCTGCCCGAACCGGCCTCGCCATTCTGGGCCGAAAATTTTCTCTTGAACCTGAAATCAGCCAGGGTATTGATCCCGGAATTGGCGACCAGGTACACACTGCCACCTGCACCGCCATCGCCGCCGTCAGGCCCGCCGAAAGGCACGTATTTCTCGCGACGAAAGCCCATGCATCCGTTACCGCCGTCACCGGCCCGGACGCGCACTACTGCTTCATCGACGAATCTCATTACCGCTAATCTCTGCTAGGTGTACGCCGGGCTCAGAGACAAAAAACCCCGGGACATGCCGGGGTTTTTCGCAACCGCTGAATCCGGCAGGAATCAGTTGGCTTCAATGCTCACAAAGCGACGCATCTTGGGGCCCTTGCGCCGGAACGCCACCTTGCCATCCGCCAGGGCGAACAGGGTGTGATCACGTCCAAGTCCAACATTGGGGCCAGGGTGAAACTGGGTGCCACGCTGACGCACCAGGATATTACCGGCCAGCACTTCCTCACCACCAAAGCGTTTTACGCCAAGGCGCTTGGATTCCGAATCGCGACCATTACGAGTACTGCCGCCTGCTTTCTTATGTGCCATCTTGAGTCTACTCCGCTACATCATCCGAACCGCTTGCCGCCTTCTTGGCAGCCGCGCGGCCCTTCGTGATACCTGTCACTTCAATTTCGGTGAACCACTGGCGGTGGCCCTTGGTGCGCATATAGTTCTGGCGCCGACGAAATTTAATGGTGGTTACTTTCTTGCCCTTGGCATGGCTCAGCACCGTGGCTTTCACCTTGCTGCCGGACACGTAAGGCGAGCCTATTTTAACGTCGCTGCCCTCACCGACCAACAGGACTTTATCGAATTCTACTGCATCGCCTTCGCCGGCAACCAGACGCTCAATCTTGAGCTTGGTGCCATTTGCTACTCGATACTGTTTGCCGCCAGTCTCAATTACCGCGTACATTTGCAATTACTCCCGTAAGGTACCAAGAATCGAAGGGCTTAAAAGGTCCCTAGAATCAAGGAGTCACCGGTAAAGAGCGGGAATTCTAAAGAGTTCATGCTGCCGGGTCAATGAGAATCTTTGCACGCGAGCTATTCGTCCCAAGCTGGCATAATGATCTAGACCAAGACAGGCTCTTCAAATGCAAGCCATTGAAAAAACAGATAATAAGGCCAACGAAACCGTACTCGCTATGACCCAGATAGAGCAAATTCGGGCGCTAATGGCGCAAGACATGGCAGCCGTGGATCGCCATATCGAGGCCAGGTTGGCCAGCGATGTAGCGCTGGTCAACCAGATTGCCCAGTACATTATCCATAGCGGCGGCAAACGCTTGCGTCCGATGCTGACCCTGGCGTGCGGCCGGGCCTGCGGATTCAAACCCGAGAGCCATGTCAGCGCGGCCGCTATCGTCGAGTTCATTCACACTGCCACCCTGCTGCATGACGACGTGGTCGATCACTCGGATATGCGCCGTGGCAAGGGAACCGCCAACGCGGTGTTTGGCAACGCCGCGAGCGTGCTGGTTGGTGATTATCTCTATTCGCGATCCTTCCAGATGATGGTGGATATCGGCGAGATGCGGATCATGGAAATCCTGGCAGACGCGACCAACACCATCGCGGAAGGCGAGGTTCTGCAGCTCATGAATCTGCAGGACCCGGAAACCACCGAAAAAGCCTACCGGGAAGTGATTTATCGCAAGACGGCCAAGCTGTTCGAGGCCGGCGCGCTGATCGCCGCCATCCTGGCCGGGCAACCGCAGCACAT
>JAPHSC010000154.1 GCA_026193125.1 Gammaproteobacteria bacterium | reverse complement strand
CATATATTTGACTGGTTAAATGGTTCATCGCTACTCATTAAATATCTTATAAACACCTGCATATCCGGGGTCATTATGAAAGACATTTCAAACTCACCACGAAAGTCCGAAAGCAACCGCCTGATATCCCGTATATTACTAACAGCATGTTCGACAGTGTTGCTGAGTTTTACATTGAATGTTGCTGCGGACATGGTGGACGAAGACTCCGGTAATTCGCCGGATGATGCAGAGGAAGCGGTCGTAGCCACGGAAGAAGTCAACACCAATGACCCAACGGCTGCAGCGATATCGGTTTCTGCCGGTTGGGAGTTTTACAACTGGCATGAAGATGAAATCGCCCCGGGACAGACTCGCCCGACGGGCAATGATAATAGTTTCAACACTAGATTCGTGATCCCCATGGCCAAGGGGAAATGGGGTTCTCCCTGGCCCATTATCAATCGCTTTAGTTTTTCCAATGTCGAGGCCCCGGGCGGCACCAGTGGATCAGGCAATGCAGAGTTCATAACATTATTTATTCCCAAGATCTGGGCGACGGGCAAAATTGGTATCGGACCGGCCATCAACTTGCCTGCGGATGAAAAACAGTTTGGAACGGATGTCTGGCGTTATGGTTTTTCCGGTGTTTTCCTCGAGAACAGTTTTAATGGCAACCTGATGTGGGGCTTTCTGTTGCGCCAGGTCTGGGGTAAAACAGATCCGAATAGTAACAAGACACTGGCCGCACCTCTTGCGCTGCAACCCATTGCCGTGTATCAACTCAAGAATCGATGGTACATCAGCAACGGCGAATCACCCATCGCATACAACTGGCAAAATAAGGAATGGCTCGTTCCACTCGGTATCCGCCTCGGTAAAACAATCAAGGACAGGAAGGGCGGGATCTGGAACGCATACCTCGAGTACCGGACAAACGTGGCTTATAAAGACTGGCAAGGCGCAGCGGCCAGCGACATCGTGCGAATATCTGCGTCGTATACGTTTTCCAATTAGCTTTGTTAGCCATTGGAGCAGCATCAACGCCGAGGGAATTGCGACCTGGCCGGTGGGCAGTACCGATAGCATAGCCGACGCATCGTTCTCGAACGCCATCGGTACAACCAGATAACATCTCGCAGCGGTCACAAGGCACCCCGGATCGCGCGGATCGCCACCATGTTGCGCCAGCGTGGTGCAAAAATGACAATTTAATGACTGATTTCTTTTTCTCCGGAGGAAATGATGAAAAAGCCCTTTAAATTTATTACAACGTTGCTCACATTCGCATTGCTTACAGGCTGTTCGTCAGGCCCCAAAATCCATTCTGACTACGACCCAAGCATAGACTTCAGCCAGTACAAGACTTACGGTTATTACAGCCCCATGGGTATTGAAAACCCGAACTATTCCAGTCTCCTTGGGCAGATGTTTCGTGATGCCATTGATGCCCAGATGCTGCCCCGGGGTTACACAAAATCAAACGACCCGGATGTCCTTATCAATGTTTCAGCAAAGTTGCAGGACAAAACCCGGGTTACAACAATGTCAGATCCAATGTACGGTGGTTACTATGATTACCGTGGCGGATTGTATGATCCCTGGGGTGGATACGGATATGGCACCAGCACCCATGTGAGCCAGTACACCGAAGGCACGGTTAATGTTGATATGGTTGACGTGAAACAGAAACGCATGATCTGGGAAGGTGTGGCAATCGGTCGCGTAGATGATAAAGAGTCCAATCCCGAATTACGTGAGGACATTCATTCTGGCGTGGCCGAGATGTTTGAGAACTACCCATTCCGTGCCGGTCAGTAGATAGATTTACATAAGTTAAAGGCCAACCCAAAACCCCGGTCTGGCTAATTGCTTATTTACCAACAAATTTGCAAGGCATTCATGACAATATTTGCCTGCGGGTATGGTTGCTCCAACCACTGTATTGATAACGTAACCTGAATAATATTGAACAAATTTCGATGACTTCAACGCGGACTCTCCATACAGGGAGGGTGTGCTTGTCAAGTTTTGCGGAAATGTAAAGACATGTCTCGTAACTGTAGTTTCTATTGCTGAGTAGCCATTATACTCTAATGTCAGACTGATGTTCTCCAAAAAACGGACGCTACTCCCATCAGCCTGAGTTTTGTTAAAACAGAACCCCTGCTCTAAAAGGATATACAGATGAAGAACCTATTGAGCCAAACGATAATGCTATTTTGTTTGTGGTGTTTCGCCGCATTAGCGTGGGCAGACAAGACCGACATCATCATCCTGAACAACGGCGACCGTATTACCGGTGAAGTCAAGAACCTGATCGCCGGTCAGCTTGAGCTTAAAACCGACTACATGGGGACAGTGTTTATTGACTGGGAGAATATCCGGGATTTGATCAGTCAAACCGGTCAACAGATCGAACTGAGTGATGGGCAAAGAATCGTTGGTTCATTGGATAAACCTAAAGTCGGCTCTCCTGATGAAAAGGAAGTGATCATCATTCGCAGCGACAAAGGTCAGAAAGAAGTCGATTCAGCTGATGTTGTGAGGATGTACCCGGTTGGCGGTGGTTTCTGGGATCGAATGGACCTGAGCTTCAGTCTTGGTTTTGATTATGATAAGAGCAGTTCTGTGGCCAAATACAATCTTGGTATTGATGCAAGTTACCGTGACCCGGAATTCATAACCATGGGCAAGCTCAGTTCAGAGCTAACCACACAAAATCAAGTAGGCAACACCAGCCGAAACGTTCTGAATCTCAATCACATGTCGTTTCTGGAAAAGAAAAGGTACCGTAGCTATTTCGGAAGCATGGAGCAAAACGACCAATTAGGTGTTGATTTACGAACGCTGCTTGGTGTGGGTTATGGCTGGGTACCGGTTTCAACGGGTCGTAACTGGCTGACCTTGGGTGTGGGTCTTGCCGCAAATCATGAGAGGCCTTTCGATGGCTCGGATACCGATGTCAACTTTGAGGCTGTCGGAACCATTCGTTACCAATATTATAAACACAGTATTCCGGAGCGTACGCTGAATGTCTATTTTCAGGTCTACCCGAGCATTACGCAATTCGGTAGGGTACGTGCCGATTTCACGTTCGACGCCAAGTGGGAAGTCATCAGGGACTTCTTCGTCGGCATGGAGATATACTCCAGTTACGATGGCGAACCGGCAGCGCTGGAGGGCGCCGAAATTGATTACGGTTTCAGGACGATGGTGGGATTAAAGTTTTAGGGTTTACGGGTCTAAAAAAAGAACAGCCGATACCCATGCTAATGTCACCACCACCCGATCCGAATATCAGAAATACAACCGTACCGCCCCAAACCAGGTCCAGCCGCGATATTCGCCACCATCACCAGCCCTGTCTTTCATACGGGCGTATTCACCGCCCGCCATGAGTTTCAGCTTGTGTCCATAGAGAAAATAATTCAGCCCCGTGTAGAAGGCCTGGTAGTGGTCACCTTCTCCGCCGGTGACTTTTTGTTCATAACGGCGTTGCAGACCCAAACCATTGTCTTCATTGCTGTTGGCATACTGGTAGCGAAACGCAAGCTGCAGCGAATCGTTGCTGCCAAAGACCTCATTGAGCAATATCCAGGTGGGCTCAAGTGTTAATCCAATGACATGGCCGTTGCTTTCAAGAGGCGCAGCGTATGTCAGATCAACGGCCATCCCAAGCCGGCCTTTTTCACCCCGGTGCCAGAGCGAAATGACATGCTCATAGGGCCTGAACGCGTTACCCTCAGACCCGCCCGGGTTGTACAGATAATCCAGGTGCAGCCTGCCTTTTTCATAAAACAGCCGGGTGTCATAGCCGCCCCCGACAACCGCAGCCGAGCCGCTTTCAAAATCATCAAATTCCTCTTCGATGCTGCGGCTGAACCAACCCGCGTGGTAGGAAAAACGACCCTTCTTTCCTTCCATGTGGGCACCCACGACTTCGGCAGGCATGATTTGATTGACCAGCAAACCACGCTCGATGGCGTTAATTCTCTTCGAGGACTCACTGCGCTCATAACCGGTAAACAGATAATCCAGCCGGCCCGCACTGATGGAGAAATCGGACTCGGGCGATTCCCACTGGATATAACCTTCGTACAAACCACCGTAGAGTGACCCGCCATCAGTTTTCAGAAACATCTGAGCCTGGACAGTGAAGTTCTGGAACCACCTTGAGCTGAAGCCCACGATCTTGCGCCGGTTTTCCCAGTCAGCGTTGTTGCCCTGGTCTGCACGCACGCTCCAGTACTGCCCGTGGTAACGACCAATCAGCGAAAATGATTGTATGCTGGAGTTGTCAGCATTCTTGTACAGAACTGGCACAGCCCATATGCGGTCATAGATATTAATGTCTTGCGCCCGGGCTGGCTGAAGCCATCCGATCAGACCGATGCAGGCCGCCAGTGTGACGACGTATCCAAGTGGCCGCGAACGATTCCGCACAGATTCTAATCTCCCGACAGTGACTCGCACAGGACGATATTGTCGTTGGCAACACGCTTAATCGGCACGCTGCCCTGCTTGTTAATGGAGGTGATATTGTATTCGACCAGGCTGGAACTACAATCCGTAAATGTCAGCGTAATCGTACCATCTGGACCAGGCGGGTCAGTTACCTGGAATATAGAAGATAT
>JAPHSC010000064.1 GCA_026193125.1 Gammaproteobacteria bacterium | reverse complement strand
GTTGGCCACGCGCCTGGGCCGAGGCCTACGTCAATCGTTGCGTCCCAGAGGTTTACGAATGGTTATTGCAACGCGGAGTGCAGTTCATGTCCGTGCCCCTGTGGGTGGAACGTGGCTTGTATGGGCCGGGCAACTCCGTCCCACGCTGGCACATAGTCTGGGGCACGGGATACGAATTGGCGCGGATGATGATACGCGCGCTGCTCTCCCACCCCAGGGTTGACCTTCTGACACGGAAATTTGGACACAAGGTCGAGAGCCTGGTGACCAACCAGGGTGCTGTCGTTGGCGTGCTGGGGCAGCAGGAACAATATGCCGAGCCCTTCCAGGCGACTGCGGAGGCTGTAGTGATCGCCTCCGGTGGCATCAATGGTGACATCAACCGGGTGCGCCGGCACTGGCATGCCGATTGGGGGCGACCACCGGAACGCCTGCTTAACGGTTCGCACAAGTTCGCCGACGGCATAATGCACGATGCGGCCGCAGCCGAGGGTGCGAACATTACCCACCTGGACTGGCAGTGGAATTACGCTGCCGGAATCCCCCACTGGAAACCACGCAAACCCGGTCATGGTCTGTCCCTGGTTCCACCAAAATCCGCCCTGTGGCTTAACTGGCGGGGCGAGCGCATCGGCCCCATGCCCCTGGTGACCGGTTTCGATACACATGACCTCGTAGCGCAAATTTGCAAGCAGGAACGGGCATATTCCTGGCAGCTACTGAACAAGCGTATTGCGCTGAAAGAGCTGGCGATATCGGGCGGCGAGTTCAACCCGTCCTGGCGCAATATGAAACGCCTGCACGTGCTTCGGGACATCGTGTTCGGCAATCGCTGGCTGTACCGGCAACTGGAACAGAACTCCCCGGACTTTATTATCGCGGACAGCCTGGCCGAACTGGTGGAAGGCATGAATGCACTGCAGGGTGACGAGTCGGTGAGCCTGCAGGAAGTTACCGCGGCGGCAAGTCGCTACGATGCAACCCTGGAACGCGGTTTCCGCTTGCATAATGACGAGCAGATCCGGCGCATTGAATTCACCCGGCGCTATCTGCCGGACCGCTTGCGCACCTGCAAGGCGCAGAAGATTCTTGATCCCGCTGCCGGTCCCCTGATCGCGATACGGGAGCACATTATCAGTCGTAAAAGTATGGGTGGTATCCAGACGGATCTTGAGTGTCGTGTCTTGAGTGCATCCGGCGAGGCTTTGCCCGGTTTGTACGCCGTGGGAGAAACTGCCGGATTTGGTGGTGGTGGGATGAATGGCAAACGTGGCCTGGAGGGGACCTTCCTCGGAGGCTGTGTTTTCAGTGGTCGAATTGCAGGGCAAAGGGCGTAAGGATTTATGAAGTACCAGAACGCGATAAATATTGAAGACCTCAGGCAGATCGCGCAAAAGCGCCTGCCCCGGTTTGTATTTTCCTATGTGGATGGTGGTGCCGGTGACGAGCGCACATTGGCGCGTAACCTTGACGCCCTGTCCCAGTGGCGGTTTAGACCCCGCACCCTGATTGACGTGTCGTCCCGCGATACGTCGGGGCCGGTCCTGGGTGGATCGGCGAAAATGCCGGTTATCGTGGGTCCTACAGGCCTGAATGGATTGTCCTGGCGTAACGGGGACCTGGAGATGGCCCAGGCCGCGGCCATCATGGGTGTGCCCTTTGCTGCTTCAACGGTATGTATGAGTCTGCTGGAGGATGTGCGTGAGCAAGCCGGCGGCCGCCTGATGTTCCAGGCCTACGTGTTCGCAGAGAGACAGATCACCGATGCCCTGATAGAGCGGGCCCGGGAAGCCGAATTCGAGACATTGATTATTACCAGCGATTTTCCGGTAGCCGGCAAACGCGAGCGGGATTATCGCAGCGGCATGCTGCCCAAGCAGCAGTTCCCACTGGCAACCAAGCTGGACATACTGATGCATCCTCGCTGGTTGGCACGTGTGGCCACTAACCGACCCAGATTCGTCAACGTCGAACGTGAACTCGGTCCCGGCAAGGACGTAAACAATTTCGTCGGCCACGGCATGTTTGATCCCTCGCTGAACTGGGATGACCTGAAACGTTTCAGGGATCGCTGGCCGGGCAAAATGCTGTTAAAGGGGGTGTTACGAGCCGAGGATGCCCAGCGTGCCGTCAGCATGGGTCTGGACGGCATAGTGCTGTCGAATCACGGCGGCCGACAACTGGATAGCGCCATCAGCGGCCTGGATGCCCTGCCCGAGGTGGCGGCCGCCATTGGTGGCAAGGCCTCTATCATCGTTGACGGTGGCATAAGACGGGGCTCTGACATCGCCAAGGCCATCGCACTTGGCGCCGAGGCGGTGATCCTGGGCCGTGCGCCGGTCTATGGCCTGGCCGCAGGTGGTCGCGAAGGCGCGATCAAGGCCCTGGAAATCCTGCAGGAGGAGCTGGACACCACCCTGGCTTTGACCGGCTGCCGTTCAATCC
>JAPHSC010000136.1 GCA_026193125.1 Gammaproteobacteria bacterium | reverse complement strand
CTTGCCCTTGGCATCCAGCCAGCCCTTGATGATCTGTATGCGGTCCAGGTTCGCTCCGACGGGGTCCCGCAAGGCATAGACCATGAAGGTCGGCGACTTGCCGGCCGGCGCCGATCTTAAGTCACCGCCCATGGGTACGCCCTTCTCGTAGCCCCTGAACGCCGGTGTACGACTGCGTAAATCATCGTCGGTATATTCCCAGCCGCCAAAAAAGCGAACCATGATCCGTGGACCGCTGGTGCCGTAGGTTTCCTTGCGCTCCATGGCGTCAAAGATGGCCTCCCTGGTGTTCTCGGTAGCCCACACCGCCTGGTAGCCCGAGGCGGAGAGCTCATAGCCTTCGATCGTGCCCAGGGCGGACTTCACGAAGGGATGCTCTGCGCGGGTCTTGGACGGCTCAGCAGACACCGCCTTGCCGAAGAAGTTGTCCTCTTCCGCCGTGGACAGACTGGTATGACTGTCCGTGGCCCCAACCATGCCGAACTTGTAGGGGTTGGTGCCGAGCTTTGCCTCCAGGGCGAGACCGTTTTTCAGCGCCTCGCGGGCATATTCCCGTTGCAGCATTTCCGGCTTCTTCAGCTCGGTGAGATCCAGGTTGCCCTTGTCCAGGGTTTCGAAGTCTGCGAACTCATCATTGGGCGAGAGCACCGCATGGGCCTCGCCATCGCCCTTGATCTGGGTCATCTCGTACAGCGGCTCCCACTTGCTGCGCAATTCGACGTAGTTCTTGTCCACCTTGCCGCCGGCGTAGGTCTTCTCCGTGGGGAACATCCAGCCGTTGGAGAGATTGCCGTTATGGGCGATGGCCAGCGCCTGGCCACCGGTCTTGTCTTCATAGTCCTGCAGCCACTGATACAGATCCAGCGGGTTCTGTGTTCCCAGTGGTGGCTGGGTGGTCAGGGGTATGACCTGTCTTGCCCGCTCGCCACTGTCACGCAGTATGACGTTGCGGTGCAGGTTAAAACCCTTGGGTACAGAGGTCCACTCAAAACCGATCAGGGCGGTAAAGCGGCCGGGGTCATTGAATTTGTCCGCGGTCCTGGTGATGTCCTCCCACAGACCGTCGTAAACACGGGATCCGGGCGAGTACTGATCTACCAGCTCTTTGGGCAAGGTCATCTGGGAAAAATTGGTAATCAGGTCGAAGGCCGCCTTGCCGGCCGCGTCGCCACCCTTGGCGAAACCTTCAGACCACTCCTTGCCCTTCGGGTTGGCCATGATATTGGGAGCGCCATTTTGAATATCGGTGGCAATGCCCATCATGTCCGAGTGATCCGCAATCACCAGCCAGTCCAGCGGACGGCCCAGCTTCACCGGCAACCCGGTGGAGGACCTGATCTCTTCGCCCCGAGCGAATCGGTATGCATCCTCGTGACCCAGGATGTTGCCGAACAAGCCGGCGTCCAGGGAAAGCCCGGTGTGCAAGTGGGTCTCGCCCCAATAAATATTGCTCGGAAAACTGCGCCCGGCGTAGGGCGAATAGGTTTTGCCGTGATACAGCGTGGCCAGGTCTTTCTCCGACATCGAACCGGCGTCCTGGGCACCCGCCGCGACACACCATGTCAGCGCTGACATTGCCAGCATCGCCTGCGAGAATTTGCGCATTATTATCCCCTCCTGAGACATTATTTTTTTCTGCGGTGACCCAGCATACCCCGGTTCGCCACTGGCCGAAAGCCACCAGGGGCAGGCGTATCTGCACACCCTCTCCGGCGTGATGCACGTCGGGTTCGTGACCGGAACGCTGGTATTTGAGGATATGAGCCAGAAATAAGCGTTCCCATTCCCACCCGGTTATTCCGGCTTCAGATATCTATTAAACCACCCGTAGTAACGCAGCATACGATCGTGCACGTAGCTCGGATGCGTAAGGATGTGGAACTGATCGGGATAGATCACCAGTTCAGCCGGCACGCCCAGCGTACTCAAGGCCTGGTACATCTGCTCCGACCCAATGACGGGCACATTGAAGTCACTCTCACCACTGATAAACAAGGTGGGTGTCTTGATCCGATCGGCGTGAAAGAAGGGATAGGAAATATCCACCCACGCCTCGGTGTTCTCCCAGGGTGGGCCGAGCTCGATGTTGTACTGCATGGTGTACTGGTCGCCGCCATAGGCCGCCGTAAAGTGCGCCATGCCCGCCCCGCTCATGGCCGCCTTGAAGCGCGTATCTGAGGCGATGGTGTAATCGGTCAGGATGCCGCCATAACTCCAGCCACCGATACCGAGCCGCTCGGGGTCGGCCACACCCTTGGCCACCGCGTAATCCACGCCGGCCAGTAAATCGTCCACTTCCTTGT
>JAPHSC010000189.1 GCA_026193125.1 Gammaproteobacteria bacterium | reverse complement strand
GCGTCCATGATCTCGGCCTTGCCGGTTACCGCAGAAATCGGGAAGCCGCCGGCCAGGCTCTTGGCCATGGTGATCAGGTCCGGCTTCACCCCGCTGTGCTCAATCGCAAACATCTTGCCGGTACGCGCGAAGCCGGCCTGTATTTCGTCGGAAACCAGCACGATGCCATGCTCGTCGCAGATCTTGCGCAGGGCCTGAAGGAATTCCCTGGGGGCTGCGTAAAAACCACCCTCACCCTGTACGGGTTCGAGGATGATTGCGGCGACACGCTTCGGCTCGATATCCCACTTGAACAAGTGTTCTATGGCGTCCAGTGAGTCCTGCACGCTCACGCCATGGTAGGCGATGGGGTAGGGCGCATGAAATACCTCCGCCGGCATCGGACCAAAGCTGGCCTTGTAGGGCGCCACCTTACCGGTCAGGGCCATGGTCAGCAGGGTGCGGCCGTGAAAAGCGCCACCAAAAGTGATCACGCCGGAACGACCGGTATAAGCGCGGGCAATCTTGACCGCGTTTTCCACCGCCTCGGCGCCGGTGGTAGCGAAAATACTCTTGGCCGGTCCATCTATCGGCGCCAGCGCATTCAGTCTTTCGGCCAGTTCCACGCCGGATTCGTAGGGGGTGACCATGAAACAGGTGTGGCTGAAGCGCTCCAGCTGCGCTTGTACCGCGGCCTTCACCCTGGGGTGCAGGTGGCCGGTGTTAAGGACCGCAATACCACTGGCGAAGTCGATATACCGCTTGCCTTCCACATCCCACATCTCTGCATTCTCGGCTCTGTCGACATAGATGGGCAGCAGGTTACCCAGACCACGTGCGACGGCCGCGTCACGGCGGGTCTGCAATTCTTTATTGGTGCTCATATGCATAAAGTCTCTGGTTAATTTGTTATTGACTGACCGGTCTAGCTGGTCATTCCGCCCATGCACAGGTATTTGATTTCCATGTACTCGTCGATGCCGTACTTGGAGCCTTCACGGCCGACACCGCTTTCCTTGATGCCGCCAAAGGGCGCGACCTCGGTGGACAGGATACCGTCGTTAATGCCGACCATGCCGTATTCCAGCGCCTCGGCGATTTTCCACACACGGCCGATGTCGCGGGAATAGAAATAGGCGGCCAGACCGAAGGGGGTATCGTTGGCCATGCGGATTGCCTCCTCGTCCGTCTTGAACCGGAACAAGGGTGCGACGGGGCCGAAGATTTCCTCGCTGGCCACGGCCATGTCCTGGGTCACGTTCGCCAGTATGGTGGCCTGGTAGAAGTTTCCGCCGGCGTCGTCGCGTTTTCCACCCAGCAACACCTTGGCGCCCTTGTTTACCGCGTCATCGACCATACTTGCCACCTTGTCGATGGCGCCCTTGTTGATCAACGGCCCTATGTTTACGCCCTCTGCTTCACCTCGGCCGACAATCAACTTTGCGGTGGCGGCAGCCAGTTTTTCTGCAAATGCGTCATACACGCCGTCTTGCACCAGGAAGCGATTGGCACATACACAGGTTTGTCCGGCATTGCGATATTTGGATGCCAGTGCGCCCTGCACGGCTGCGTCCAGGTCGGCGTCGTCGAACACGATGAATGGCGCATTACCCCCGAGTTCCATGGTGACCTTCTTGACCGTATCGGCGCACTGCTTGATCAGCAGCTTGCCAATCTCTGTGGAACCGGTGAAGGAAAACTTCCGCACAATCGGGTTACTGGTCATTTCGCCGCCCACCAGAGAGGAATGTCCGGTGGTGATGACGTTAAAAATACCCGGCGGAAACCCGGCGCGCTCGCCCAGTTCGGCCAGCGCGAGCGCCGACAGTGGCGTCTCTGCGGCGGGCTTGACCAGGGTGGTGCAGCCAGCAGCCAGCGCCGGCGCCACCTTGCGTGTGATCATCGCATTGGGGAAATTCCAGGGCGTGATCGCGGCGATGACGCCCACCGGCTGCTTGATGGTAATCAGGCGTTTGTCTGTTGCATGGGTAGGAATTACATCCCCGTACACGCGCTTGCCTTCCTCGGCGAACCACTCTACGAAAGAGGCGCCGTAAGCTACCTCGCCGCGGGCCTCGGCCAGGGGCTTGCCTTGTTCGGCAGTCATCAACTTTGCCAGGTCTTCCTGGTTTTCCATGATCAGGTCGAACCATCGACGCAGGATGACAGCACGATCCTTGGCCGTGCGGGCGGACCATGCGGGCAGTGCGGCGTTGGCCGCGTCTATTGCCCGGCGGGTCTCGGCTGCGCCCATGTCGGGGATCGTGCCCAGTACCGATCCGTCTGCCGGATTGGTAACGGGTATGCTTTGCCCGGAGTCTGCGTCCGTCCATTTTCCGTTGATATAGGCCTGTGTTCTAAACAGCCTGCTGTCCTTGACGACGCTCATAGGGTGCCCTTCCGGTTTGATTATCTGTGTGGCGGCGAATGAACGGTCAATTCTAGCTCACACGCCTCAAGACTGTCATGCGGGGGTGGGAGTTTGCCCATGAAATGGCGCCAGGATGGTGCGCGAAATAGCGAACATGCGCCCACTATTCGGGGTGCGGGCGAGGATTATTGTTCGACATGACTGTGGCGGCCAGCCTGTCTGGGCTACCATCCGCATGTTGACAGGGCTGCAGAATAGCTATCGTCCGCCTCATTTGACCAGACCCCGGAGTATGCCCGTATGTGTGATTGCCTCCCTGCCTGTTTCCGCCTGCCCATCAGCCTGTCATGCCGGGGTGGCCGATGAGCAGCGGGTCCCTGCAGCGGGTTTTACGTCTGCGTGACGTATTGGCATTGTCATTTGGCGCGATGATTGGATGGAGTTGGGTTGCCCTGACCGGCGCATGGATTATCAAGGCTGGCGCGCCCGGGGCTGTCGTGGCATTCCTGATTGGCGGGGTCGCGGTGATTTTGATTGGGCTGACCTATGCCGAGCTTGCTGCAGCCATGCCCCAGGTTGGTGGTGAGCACGTCTACAGTTATCGAGCCATGGGTGCAGGGGCTTCCTTTGTTTGCACCTGGGGCATCCTGATGGGGTATGTGGCGGTCGTGGCCTTCGAGGCGGTGGCCCTGCCCACGGTGGCGATAAGCCTGGCGCCCGGATTTAACCTTGGTTATTTGTGGACTGTCGCGGGATGGGATGTCTACGCAAGCTGGGCGGTCATTGGCATGCTGGGAGCCGTGCTGATGATGTGGATAAATGTTCGCGGCGTACGCACCGCCGCCTCACTGCAATTGATCGTCGTCATCGGCTTGCTGATCGCGGGACTGATGGTGTTGTTAGGCGCGCTGACCCGGGGTAGTGCAGCCAACTTTATGCAGGGACCGGCCATCTCCATCTCGGCGATTGCCAGCATCATGATTATCGTGCCATTCATGTTCGTCGGCTTCGACGTTATCCCCCAGGCTGCCGCGGAAATTGACTTACCCAGACCGCTTATCGGCAAGGCGCTGATGCTGTCGGTGGTGGTGGCAATGGCCTGGTATGTACTGATTATCGTGGCGGTGGGCATGAGCCTGTCGCCAGCGCAGCTGGCTGCAACAAGTCTGGCCACTGCAGATGCGGCCAGCCAGGGTTGGAATACTCCCTGGATGGGCCGCCTGGTCATTGTCGCGGGTATTGCCGGCATTCTTACCAGCTGGAACGCTTTTTTACTGGGGGCCAGTCGAGCCGTGTATGCCATGGCCCACTGCAGCATGTTGCCCACCTGGCTGGGTGTACTGCACCCCCGCTATGGCACCCCGCACAGGGCAATTGTCGCCGTCGGCCTGACGTCCATGATCGCGCCCCTGTTTGGCCGACCCATGCTCGTCTGGGTGGCCAATGCCGGCGGCCTGGGCATTGTGATCGCCTATATCATGGTGGTGATTTCGTTCCTGATTTTACGACGCAAAGAGCCCGAGATGCCCCGACCCTACCGGGTGGCGGCGGGCAACTGGGTGGGCTGGCTTGCGCTGGTTTTGTCGCTGGGTATCGGCTGGCTATACCTGCCCGGCGGACCTGCCGGCCTGGTCTGGCCCTACGAGTGGGCCATAGTCGGTGGCTGGTCATTACTCGGCCTGTTGCTCTTCGCCTGGTCACGCTGGCGTTACGGAGTGCCGGAGGCGGCCAGGGTAATGGAAAGTGTGTAGAGACGGCGCGGCCGGGCTGGCCTGGGATGAGCGCTCCCCTGGCCGGGCTGTTGCGATAACAACCAGACTTGCAGTCACGGTAGAATTGACTGCGGTATCGGCGTCGCGCGCGCCACGGTGTATTTCCTGCCCGACAGGGGCGGACCAGCGGAGTAGTCCATGATTCTCAACGAACAACAGGAAATGATTCGTGAAGCGGCGGCGCGTTTTGCCGAGGAACGTCTTGCTCCAAATTCCAGGGCATGGGAAGCCAAGGGTGAAGTGGATATCCAGGTTCTGCACGAAATGGGCGAACTGGGCTTTATGGGCATGACTGTCTCTGAACAGTGGAACGGTGCGGGATTGGACTATGTGTCTTATGCCCTGGCCTTGATCGAAATCGCCGCCGGTGACGGCGCTGTATCGACCATCATGAGTGTCAACAATGCGCCGGTCTGCGCCATCCTCCAGAACACCGCCAGCGACGTGCTGAAAGAGAAATACCTCAAGCCCCTGGCGAGCGGTGAGATGATTGGCGCCTTCGCGCTGAGCGAACCCCAGGCCGGGTCCGACGCATCCAGCCTGCAGGCACGGGCGAAGCCGGTGCAGGGCGGTTACGAAATCAGCGGCACCAAGCAGTTCATCACGTCGGGAAAAATCGCCGGCGCTGTGATTGTGTTTGCGGTCACCGATCCGGCAGCCGGCAAGAAAGGCATGTCGGCATTCCTGGTGCCTGCCGGCACTGAGGGTATGCGCGTCAGCGGTAT
>JAPHSC010000439.1 GCA_026193125.1 Gammaproteobacteria bacterium | reverse complement strand
CTGAAAACCCTGATTCGCAAGGAAATCGCCGAAGACATGGAAAAATACGGCGACCAGCGTCGTACTCGAATCGTGGAAAGACCGGCAGCCCAGGCTATTGATGAAACCCAGCTGATTTCCAGCGAACCGGTAACGGTGATTCTGTCGCGGCGCGGCTGGGTCAGGGGAGCCAAGGGTCACGAGATCGATCCGACGAGCCTGGCCTACAGGTCGGGCGATGAGTTCCTGGTAGCGTGCAAGGGGCGTAGCAACCAGCAAGCGGTGTTTCTTGACAGCACCGGCAGGACCTATTCGCTGCAGGCGCACACCCTGCCTTCGGCGCGTAGCCAGGGTGAGCCCCTGTCAGGCCGCTTTAATGCACCGGATGGGGCGGAATTTTCCGGTGTAATGATTGGCGAGCCCGGCGAGACCTGGCTCATGGCCTGTGATTTTGGTTACGGGTTCCTGGTTAAATATGCCGACCTGTTATCGCGTAACCGCGCAGGAAAAGTTGTGCTCAAGCCACCCGCCGGCAGCGCGGTGCTGCCGCCGGCACGGGTTGCCGAGGCGCAGGAGAACTGGGTGGTGGCGGTGACCAGCGAAGGCTATATGCTCACCTTCCCCATGGAGGAGTTGCCGGAATTGTCACGTGGCAAGGGCAACAAGATCATCAACATTCCCGGCAAGAAGCTGAAGTCCGGCCAGGAAAAAGTGGTGTCTGTGGCGGTGATTGGGCCGACCGGCAAGCTGGTGATCTTCAGCGGGCAACGGCAAATGCGACTGGGCTACCATGAACTCGCTCCCTACGAGGGCAGTCGCGGCAAGCGGGGAGCCTTGCTGCCTCGTGGTTACCGCAAGGTAGACAGGCTGGACGTGGAGTAGACGCGGGGTTTGACCGATGGGCCTTACCCTGTGTCGCTTCCCAGGACCACCGCGGGTTCCTGCACGTAGTAGCCCTGCATGTATTGCACGCCTGTCTGCCACAGTACCGCCATGGTATTGGCATCTTCTACGCGTTCGGCAATGCTGGGTATATCCCGTTTCTTCAGGGCGGCAACCAGGGTGTTGACCGTTGCCTGGTTCTCACCATTACTGGCCAGGCCTTGCATCAGGGAACCGTCAATCTTGGCGTAGCTGGCGTTGATATGTTCCAGCAAGCGCAGGGAGTCCTTTGAGGCGCCAAAATGTTCCAGCGCAAAATACACGCCTATATCAGCCAGGCTCGTGGCCAGGTCGACGGTTTGCTTCAGGTATTTGCGGGCCACTTCTTCGGTCACCTGTACGCACAGGGCCCCTGGGAGAAGACGCGCCGCCTTGATGCGCTGAACCAGCCAATCGATCAGCGTGGAATCGGTCACCGACTGGGATGAAATGCGTGCGAATACCCGGGTTGCCTTGCGGCTGGCACAGAATTGCAGTGCCGCACCCAGGACCCAGCGGTCGATAGGCCTGATCAGACCCTTGCGCTCGGCGGCAGGAATGAAATACGAAGGCAGGACCTCTACGCCTTTTTCGTCGGTCATGCGCAGCATCACGTCGTACATATCCGAAACTTCATCGTTCAAACTGGCGATTGGCTGGTGCGCCAGGTGAAAGCGATTTTCCGTCAACGCACTCTTGATCTGGAAAACCCAGTGACGATCGAATTCGACGGTTTGAGTCTGTTCGCTCAAATCCACTTCGAACACGTGAAAACCGTCACCGCCCTTCTCGCGGGCCAGATTGTTGGCCTTGTCGGCGTGGCCTAGCAGTCGTTCCAGTGTCTCGCTGAAATTGTCCACTTCCGCAATGCCGATACTGCAGGTCGCCGAGACAGATTTATCGTCCGCCTCGAACACGTGGACGCGCACAGTGTTAACCAGGGCGCTGGCCCAGGCTTGCAAATCCTGGCGGGTACCACGATTAATGAATGCCACAAACATGGTGCCGCCAAAACGTCCGTACAGGTCATCCCCGACCATGCTGTCCCGTAACAAGTGCGAGAATCCGACCAGGATTTCTTCGCTGGCCATGGGGCCGATGCTGTCGATGATGTCGCGAAATTTATCCAGGGTGAAGTAGAGCAGCGCACTGACTCCGCCACGCGCCGGCTGGGCCATGCGGTGCTTGAGATGCTCAATGAAATGATTGCGGTTGTAAAGACCGGTG
>JAPHSC010000261.1 GCA_026193125.1 Gammaproteobacteria bacterium | reverse complement strand
GCAGACGCCGGCTGAGTCCCGGGTGCGGTCGGCTTGGCACGAGCGGCAACGGGGTCCACCGCGACGGTGGTCGCCGTGTCCGGCCCAGTGCCGAACTTGTCCCAGGCAAACCAGGCCAGCGCCACGGCCATCAACACCATGGTCATGATATTGAGCTTGCGGCCGGTCGAGTGGGTGATCGACTGGCTGCGGTCGACCTCCTTTTCAGGCTTGATACCCTCCGGCGTAATCTCGAACGCCCAGGCGAAAATCAGCGCTACCGGCAAGCCCAGGACCAGCGCAGCCAGGATCATCTTACCGCCCCAGACGGGCAGCTCGAGGATCTCGCCGATCACGTCGAAGATCTGCAGCAACACCCACGCGAACACCGCGTAGGCCACGCCCACGCGCACCACGTTGCGACGCTTCAGTTCCTCAAATAACGACATGGCGCGATTCTAGCAGCAAAGCCCCCACTTGGGAGGCCGCATTGTGGCCGACCCCCCCGCAGGAGCAAACATCGTTCGCGACCGATCGCTGTGAAGGCCCAAACCCTCTGGCTTTTACTCGCTCCTTGCCCTATCGTCGCCCCATGAAACCGCAATCCCTCCAACACCTCGCCGAACACCTGCGCCAGTTCGCCGCCGAACGCGACTGGGAGCAATTCCACTCACCCAAAAATTTGGCCATGGCGCTGTCGGTGGAGGTGGCCGAAATCGTCGAGCATTTCCAGTGGCTGACGGAGCAGCAAAGCCGCGATCTCGAGCCGGCCAAAAGGGCCGAGGTGGAGCAGGAGCTGGCCGACGCCCTGATCTACCTGGTGCGGCTGGCCGATCAGCTGGGTATCGACCTGCTGGAGGCCGCCGAGCGCAAGCTGGCGGTCAACGAAGCCAAGTACCCGGCGGAGCGGGTGCGCGGGAGTCCGAAGAAATACTCCGAGTACGACTAGCGCATATGAATCACGCCGAATTCGAAGCCGTCGTGCAGGAGGTCATGGACACCCTGCCGGGCTGGGTGCACGAAGCCCTGGAGCACATCGAGATACGCGTCACCGACGAACCGGGCGAGGAGTCCGAGCCCGGCGAAGAGGACCTGCTGGGCCTGTACCTCGGCACGCCGCTGACCGAGCGCAGCCTGGACGACATCGTCGACCAGCCCGACATCATCTACATTTACCGCTTGCCGCACCTGGAAATGGACCTGCCGCCGGACGAACTGCGCGAGGAGATCGCCACCACCCTGATCCACGAGATTGCCCATTACTTCGGTATTGACGACGATCACCTGGACGACATCGGCTGGGGTTAGCAGCGGCCGGACATTTTGGGGCCAGCGAAAAAACTGCTGCTGCGATTTGTGGCCATGGAAATCGTCCCACGGCGATTCGGGCGAGCGTTGACTGAAATAATCCGCTACCCGAAACGGCATTTCGGGTCTGATTTAACCAGTCGCTCGCCGTTCTGGCTGTTACCACATCACCACACCCAAGGATGGCAACATCGATGTATACCAATTTCCTGAAGAAGCGCATACTCCGCCGACCGGCGATCATATAAAAGTGCTCTATGAAGCTGGCGACATAATCGACGTGAGCATGGAGAGGCCTCATGAAACCCGCTGCCTACACTTTCAAGGTGCTAATTCCCGTTCTCTTATCCGTTGCGTCAATCGTCGCCTCGGCGGATGTTATCGATCCCTTTACGGCGCCGCAGGGCCCGGTCACGGTTGGGCCAGGCGAGGAAGTGACGGAGGAGGAAGCGACAATCTACAGTTCCAGCGTACTCGGCGGATTCCGAGTGGCGCTTCCCCAGGTGGATGAGTTGTCGCAGTCAGGTTCAACGGCGACCATGGAGATAGCGGGCGGTGCATTTGACTGCCTCGTCGATTTCCCGAGCCTCGGCAACCCAGACAACTACGGTGCCTGCGCCAGCGGTTATTTCCGCGGTGACGGGCCGGTATTCGACCTGACGGGATCGAGCCGGTTTCTGTTCGACATCCAGTCGGTCGAAGGCAGCATGGATCTCGCCGTCTTGCTGTTGGACACGAACGAGGAAGCAAGCCTGGGCTTTCTTGAGAATGTCATGCCGGGGCAGGTTTCGATATCGTTCGACGAGTTGCTCCCCTTGACATCCTTCGACGGCACCGACCTTTCTCTCATTGAAAGCTTTGTTTTTGTCGTGGCGAACGGGGAAGGCCAGGAGGGGCGCGTTGTCCTGACCGAATTCTCCACGGACGGTGCGATCACCGACGGGCCCGTCGTTACCGTCGAAGACGAAATCGTCGCGGAAGAGGTGCCGGGCACCTACTTCAACCCCGGTCGCGACGGTGAAGGCTGCCAGCTCACCCTGGAGCGTGACCAGGTCAATTTCATCTTGACCTGCTATTTCTACGACGACGGCAAGCAGATCTGGCTGATCGGTGTGGGCCAACTGGTAAACGGGCAAGTCGTGTTCGGTGAAATGACCGTCACGAATGGAGCGCAATTCGGCAACGCCTTTGATCCGGAAGACGTCGTGAGAACCAACTGGGGTTCGGCCACAATGACCTGGAGCGACTGCAATAATGCCGACTTGGAGCTTAAACCGATAGTGCCTGGTTATGAAGAGACGACGCTTGACCTGACTCGAATCGTGCCCACTACCTGTGGAAGCGGCGGTGCCCAGGGCGATTCGCTGCCGTGGATGGGTGCTTACTTTGACCCCAATCGTGATGGTGAGGGCTTCCACTTCGGCGTCGAGGTGGGGGAGATCTACGTGATGACCTGGTATACCTATCTGAGTGGCCGGCAGGTCTGGATGATCGGTACTGGTGACCGGGAGGGCCAGCGCGTGGTGTTCGGCGACGTTGTGATCACCTCGGGGGCAGGCTTCGGTTCGCAATTTGACCCGGCAGACGTGGTCAGGGTTCCTTTTGGCGAAATCATCGTGGATTTCACCGACTGCAACAGCTTCACTGCAATGATCAATTCGCAGCTGCCGGAATTCCAAAACCTCGTGCTGGACGTAACCAAAATCGTTCCAGGTGCATGTCCCTAGGTCTTTGGAGCAAAGGAGAAATTGTCCAACTGGAGCTGTGCGACTCCATGCCCGAGGATAGAGCGTGGGATGAACGGAAACGGGGCGAGTGGATTGAGTCTCACGCGATCCGCCAAGTAATCGGTTCTGAATGACCGTTCCTGACTGTGGTTTCAACCGATCGACACAACACACTGGTCAGTGGTCGGGGTGGCGACCGCGTGGATAGGAAGCATTAACCACCTTTTAAGGCTTTCAGGCAAGTATCAGGGGCCTTTTCTTGACAACAGATACGACCCTGGCGTCCCCTGAATAATCGGAATCTCCGCCGGCAAAGCGGCTGCCTGCGCTTTCAACAACCCGCGATGACTCTATTCCCGCATTTCAGCCGAACCCACCCCTGGGCTGAGCCACCCCCGCAACATTACAAGTTGAACGTTCGAACGGAGCGATCGGCCGGCAACGACACCACGCGAAATCTCTTCACGCTCAGCCAGGGATAAGGTTCGCCTGGACCGCGTTCTCTTCGGTGGTCGTATGCCACCTGTCCTCCGAAGAATGCGGGATACCGAGCCATGAGTACGATCAAAGAGCTGTGCTATCTTCACCAGAGCATCGCCTTTCTGCCAGCGATCCCACATCAGTGTCTTGTCTGCTTCCGACCAGAGGCGCCAAGTTAAAAGCACAGCCTGGCGAAAGTTCACGCAGCTTGTTGACATCGTAATCCTGTCACCTGATCCTGATTGCAGTTCACTTTGTCACGCGGTTGGACGACGACCAAGTAACCGCGGAGGAAGCGCGATGAATTGGGATATGTGGTCTACGGTAGCGGAAATCATTGGTGCGGCGGCCGTGGTTGTTTCGCTCATCTACGTGAGCCGCCAGATCAGAATGGGCAACCGGCTTGCGCGTGCGGAGGCAGGCCGTACGCCAACCAGCGATCTGAATATGCTTAATGCCTCGTTCGGCACGGACAAGGCTTTTCGCAGTGCCTTGCGAAAAGCCATCGAGGGCTTAGAACGGGCGGACCTCGATCCGGACTCTCGGGTATTGTTGGACCTGTACTTCGTGTCGGTCACGAACATCTACGAACAGCTGTCGCGGGAAGTGCGCGAGGGTATATTGAACAAAGATGCTCTGGATTTTGGGGGCAAGGGACTTTTCGAACTGCCATTCTATCGGACCAGCTGGCCCATTCTGAAGCCATTCCTCAGCTCATCATTCACCGAAAATTTCGAGAAACGGTACTCGTTAGACCCGGATCTCGAAACGGTTTACTGAACTGAAGTCTTCCGATGCACGGTACTAGGCTGCCCAGGCGGAAGCGGTCATAGCGCTGCCCTAGACGCTATGGGCAGCTAACGACCCGGAGCAGAATTTATCCCTGCTAACGTAATGTTTGAATAACTGACACTTTGTCGGTAGTATCTGACATCATGTCAACTTCTCAAGCGATACGAAGCCGGCCGCGCATTCTGCCGCAACCAGTGCTGAAGCTAGCCAAGTCCGAGCGTACGCGTGCCGCGATTCTCGATGGCGCGCTGGAGTTTCTCTGGGAGCATCCGTTCCGTGATATGACGGTCAACCGCTTGATGGAGCGGACGTCGGCCAGTCGACCGACGTTTTACCAGTACTTCCACGATCTACACGAATTGATGGAGTGCCTGCTGGACGACCTTCGGGATGACATCATGGCCGGCGCCGTGCCGTGGTTCACCGGCACAGGGGAGGTCACCGGGCTCTTGCGACAGTCGTTGGAGGCTCTGGTCCGCACCGGCTACGAGAAGGGCCCGATTTTGAAGGCGGTCGCGGACGCGGCACCCAATGACGAGCGGCTGGAGACCGCCTGGTTCGAGTTTCTTAGTCACTTTGATGAGGCCGTTGCGGCCCGCATCGAAGAGGATCAGCGCCAACGCCTGATTTCGGAACTGGATGCCGCCGCGATCGCCCGGGCCCTCAACCGACTTGACGCCTATTCGCTCATTGAGGCCTTCGGCCAACATCCCCGGAAAAAACCCGGGCCGACATTGGGCGCCATCGAGCGGATCTGGATTTCCACCCTCTATGACTGGAGGCGTCGAGACGGGAAAACGCCGCTCATTCGGCGCAGCGACGAGTTGACCGCGGCGTCGGAGTGACGCCGCCCCTCTCGTACTGAACAACATTCAATTTATCGATGAGGAAGGACAAAATGAAACTTCGCCCGTTGACCGGTTGGTCCATGGCCGCGCTGACCCTGATTTCGGCCACCGCACTGGCCGCGGCGCCACCGAAAATGAAAATGACCACTGACGTGCCGCCCGGCATCGCGACGCCCGACACGCTGGAAACCCGGATTGGCACACTAACGTCCTTCGATGGCGTGCCGGACAAAGCAACCACTCAGAGGGTTTACGACGAACTCGACCTGCAGCGTGCGACTCAATCGTTTCTGTCCACGATTCAGGTTGCATCGATGGTGGCCATGGAGCGCGGTCTTCGGAGTTTCGGCCCGCCCAACACGACCGTGCTGCAGTTCGAGGAATTGATGGATTCCAAGGCGCTTTGGCTGACGCCGAACACGGTCTCGGTCTACCAGGCGGCGTGGATGGAACTCGGTGATGAGCCGATGGTCCTCGAGACCCCGCCAAACGTGCTCGGTTTCATCGATGACGCCTGGTTCCAGTACGTCGTCGACTTCGGCAACGCCGGCCCGGACAAGGGCCAGGGCGGTAAATTCCTGATTTTGCCACCGGGTTACAATGGCGATATTCCTGACGGTTACTACGTGGCGAGGTCACAGACCTACGGCAACTGGGTCGTGTGGCGCGGCTTTCAGGCGGAGGGCTCGACAAGGCAAGCCATCGAAGCGACGCAGTCTAATTTCCGGATGTACCCCCTGTCGCAAGCAGCCAATCAACCGAAGATGAATTTCATCGATGTGTCTGGAATAGAACACAACACCATTCATCGCATGGACTTCGGTTACTGGGATGAACTCAATGAAACGATCCAGGCGGAGCCGGTCAACGGAATCAGCCCCGAGGTGCGGGGCCTGCTGGCCTCGATTGGCATCGAGAAAGGTAAACCGTTTAATCCCGATGCGCGCATGAAAGAAATTCTGACCGAAGCCGCCAAGATCGGCTCGGTCATGGCGCGGGCCCTGACCGCCCGCCCGAAAGAAGAGGCTTTCTACAAGTACCCCGGCGAGAGGGTTTGGACCAATCCGTTCATCGAGGGCCACTATGATTTCCTCATGAATGGCGCCATGCTGCTCGATTCCCGTGTGTACATGCACTTCTACGCCACCGGGATCACGCCTGCGATGTCGATCCAGAACGTCGGTAAGGGTTCCCAGTACCTGATCGCCTATCTCGACAGGAACGGCGATGCGCTCGATGGCAGCAAGACGTACCGGATCAACCTGCCGCCGAACGTGCCTGCCAAGGATTTCTGGTCCTTCACGCTGTACGACAACCAGACGCGCGCGATGCTGCAAACCGACCAGCGTTTCCCCGGCGTCGACAGTCTTGGCGACGTCAAGACGAACGCTGACGGTTCGTACGACATCTATTTCGGCCCTAAGCCGCCCCAAGGCATGGAAAACAACTGGATCCAGACCGTTCCGGGTAAGGGTTGGAACACGATTTTCCGCCTGTACGGGCCGCTCGAAAGCTTTTACGACAAGACGTGGATGCCGAGCGATCCGGAACTGGTTGACTGAGCAGAACCACTAGACCTGTTCAATACCGAGTATTTATAAGCAGCTATTGGGAAGAGAATTTTGTGAGAGAGCACATCTTAATTACCATGATCATGGCATCTGTCGTCGGATGCTCGTCCGGCGAGTCACCCACTTCCGATAACCCGACTGATACGTCCGCAGCAGCTGTCGGCACCGAAATGCCCGCGGAAAAGATTCCAGTCACCAAACAAAATTACGCGCATGCAGAAACCGCCAGGAATTACAGGAACTGGATCAGATTAGGGGCAGATAAACAACTTGTTCATATGCGCGATTTGCCGCCGCGTGGCCGGGCAGCGCCAACGGTGCAAATGAACGATGACACCCTCTATTCAGTTGCCATTGTCGAAGCAGTTGATGGCAATGTGCAGTTTTCAATACCTGAGGTTGATGTCTACATGGCCGTGCAGGTCGTTAACGAAGGAGGTCATGGTGAACACTATGTCGTTGATCCCCTCACCTATGACCTGGCGATAGAAACGGATTTTGCTTTTTTGATTTACCGAACGGGCACGGAAAAAGGGCTGGATGCTTCGCGACAAGCGCAGGACCAGATCAATAGTGAAAGCCTGAACTTCGGCGACTACGAGTTACCTGACTATGACTTCGAAGAAATCGAGGAGTGGACAACCCGGCTGACAGCGGAAACTCAAGGCAAGCCTTTTGCTTATTCCTTTCCTCGTACTTCGGCAGAGATCACGGACCTTCATCAGTGGAACCTTGAAAACGCCAATGGCTGGGGTGGCTCCTCTCCCGAAGTTGGTGTAGCGAATCTCTACACGAATTCCGTCTCCCTGAGTGCCAATGAATGTCTCAGCACGACCTTTGAAGATCCTGAATCGAAGTATTTCACGTCCATAACTGCCTATGACGATGATCGATACCTGATCCAGGGCGTAACAAACGTCAATTCGCACAGTTGGGAAGTCAACGACGACGGCACGATAACCGTCGCCTTCAATTGTGGAGATGAAGCGCCCAACAATATCGACACCCGGGGCCAGGATTTCTCGTTCACAATGCGGTATTACGGAGTCAGCCAAAAAGTAGTTGACGGTGAAATCTCACCTGAGCAGACAGTGCAATAGATCTCTTGCGATCTCCGTTCCTGGCCGAACTGAGAAATTAACTCCTCTAAGATTTGCGTCCAGGGGAGTTCTGCTATGTGCCGGGAAGGAGAAACTGTGCTGACCTTCCCGTCAGGGGCTGCTTCCGACCCGTTT
>JAPHSC010000124.1 GCA_026193125.1 Gammaproteobacteria bacterium | reverse complement strand
CTGCGTATTGTTCAGGTAATTGGCGGTATCGATGATTACCAGGTCACCACCTTCACTGGTGCCACTGAAGGGCTGCAGCAAGGCCATGATCCTACCGTCCGGCAATTCACGCGGCTTGATGAATTGCACCGTTGAGCCGTTTGTTCCAGTCGTGTGGCTGTCTGCGCCATACAGCAACTGCAAATCAGTACCGTCTGGATTTGCATGGTAGAGGCCAACCGCATTGGTACCCAGCATTCCATCCCAGCGGGAGAACACGACACGGCCGTTATCCAGAATGAACGGATACATGTCATGACTCTGGTTGAACGAAATCTGGGTCAGATTTTCGCCGTCAGCATCCATGACATGCAGCACGAAGGCGGGTTCTTGCTGGTCCTCGTCGAGTGCGGCGAATTGCGGTTTGCTTTGATCCAGGAGCTTGGCGGCAGATCGATTCTGTCGAGTGGAACTGAATAGTATTCGGCCATCTGGCAGGTATATCGGCGCAATGTCATGACCTTCCTCAGCCGTAATGTCATCCAGAAAAATCCTGCGCATGCTGGCGGCCGGGACATCGTATTCCCAAATATTCCAGGTGGGCTGGTCCTCATCATTGGCATCCGGATCCATCGGACCGCGCAAGGCGAATACCACCTTGGTTCCGTCATGTGACACCGAGACATCGCGGACATCACCTAAACCACCGGTTATAGACTCAGTGAGATTGATTTCCGGCGCACTGACTGAAGCCCTTACACGCATATAAAGGTCGGCGCCGAATTGCACGGTCAGCAGTTCGCGGAAATCATTCTGTTGAACGGCGCCCTGGTCGTCGACTGGCACTATCCGTTTGACGTAGAAAATCGGATAGTCGACCACTACAGGATCAGGATCCTGCCCTTCGCCAAGACTTATGCCGCTGTCACCACCACAGCTCGCTATCGCTGATAGTGCCAAACCAATCAACATAATTCTGAGAACGGTAGTAAGTACCGACATTTCCTTTCGCGCGCAAATCATTGACATTTCTCCGCAAGTTCATGCTCCGGAATCTTCACCCTTCCGTGCCTGGAGAATGAATCAGGGGTCTCTGTGATGCTGACCCTGACACAACGTAGTACATAACCAATTGCGCAAACCGCGAACCCCGTCACAGATAGCTACCCCGACGACAGGGTCTACTGCACGTGCGGAATGAACCAATCGGGACGCTTATATGGTCAACAAGCAAACCAGACGGGGTGCTGCGCGCTTAGCGGGCCTGCCTCTCAAGACAATTATCATAACGATTGCGCTGGCCTCGGCGTGGTCATCGACCTGCCTTGCGGATTCTCGCGAGCAGGCCAAGCGCATGCATGATCGTTTGGCTGGAACACCGCCGAGCGAGGCTGTCCTGACCGCAATGGCTGCGGATATAGCCAACAACAATCCCCAGGCAGCAGCCATGCGAGCCATGAGTGACCCGGCGTTCTATAACGTCACCCTGAAAAACTGGGTTACTCCATGGACTAATGAGGACCGCACGGTTTTTGCACCCTTGAATGACTACACCGCAACCGTTATCGGTATGGTGCGGGACGACGTCGGTTTTGACCAATTACTCAGCGCCAACCTGGTTTACCACGCCAACGGGGCGGTGGTTAACGGCGGTACTCCACCGAACTACTCCTCTTCCAATAACACTCACTACGAGTGGTTGGAGCAAAATGGCGCCGACCTGAAGGCCGTGCTGGTATCGGGTACACAAACGCAGATTGCGGGTCTGGAAGCAGGCGCCACTGCCGGTGTAATGACAACGCGCGCCGCGGCGGAAGCATTTTTCGTGGCTGGCACCAACCGGGCGATGTTCAGGTTCACCCTGCTCAATCACCTGTGTACGGACCTGGAGCAGTTGAAGGACACTACCCGTTCGCCGGACCGGATTCGCCAGGATGTGTCACGCAGCCCCGGCGGCGACAGTCGGCTTTTCCAGAACAACTGCGTCGGCTGTCACAGCGGCATGGATCCCATGGCGCAGGCCTTTGCCTATTACAACTTCGACGAAGCCACAGGCCGGCTCGAATATACCGCAAATGCCGTTCAGCCAAAGTATCTGATCAACAATGAAACGTTCAGTCCCGGTTACGTGACACTCGACGATGGTTGGGACAACTACTGGCGCACGGGTCCGAATCTGTTGCTCGGATGGAGCCCGTCCGCATCACTGCCAGGTAGCGGCAACGGCGCCAAATCACTGGGCGAGGAACTGGCGGGCAGCCGGGCGTTTGCGACCTGCCAGGTGAAAAAGGCTTTCAAGCTTGCCTGTCTGCGTGATCCGGTTGACGGGATGGATAGGCAGAAAGTCAGCGACATGACCGACGCGTTCACCACCAGCGGTGGCTATCTCATGAAACCGGTATTTGCAGAAGCTGCCGCTTACTGCATGG
>JAPHSC010000288.1 GCA_026193125.1 Gammaproteobacteria bacterium | reverse complement strand
GTTGTTTCTCCGCCAGTTCCTCCATCCTGGCGGCCATCGCGCCATAGCCGTGCTCACCCGGGGTTCGCAGGGAGGTGAAGATTACGGTGTAATAAGGCGGCCTCGGCGTGTCAGCGAAAGTCATAAAAAGGCTCCGCACCTTCCGGTTGCGCCTTGAACCGGCGGTAACTCCACAGGTACTGGGCCGGGTCCACGGCGATGCAGCGCTCGATGGTCCGGTTCATGGCCAGCAAAGCCACATCCAGGTCATCCGAATAAATCTCCGGATCCGCCGGAATGACATGCACCCGGTACTTTCCTCCTTCCAGGCGTTCACAAATTGTCGCCAGGACCAGGCAATCCGTCTTTTTAACAAGCCTGGGCAACAGATCCGACGTCAGCGCAGGGTTGTTGAAAAACGGCACGAACCGTCCTTTGCCGCCAGGCGGCTGTTGATCCGGAAGGATTCCCGCCATGTGACCGGACCGCAGGTGATGATAGAGCAGCCACAAACCGGCGGGAGAAGCCGGGATGAGTTTTCCGCCTCCCCTGCGCCTTCTTTCCAGCAGTGCTTTTTCCAGTTTGGGGTTGGACGGTGGTTTATAGAGAATCGCAATGTTTTCGATGTCCTGGAGATACATCCCCAAATACTCCCACGCCCCGAAATGCGGCGCGAGCGTGATAATCCCTTTGCCACTGGCCTCTGCCTCATGGAACAGCTCCACGTTGACAATACCGACGCAATGCGAATCCATCTTTTCCCAGGACCAGTACCAGTTATGTCCCGTCTCAAGGATCGAGCACAGGTAGTGCTGAAAGCTGGCCCGCACCAGCCGCTCACGCTCCGCCGCGCCCATCTCCGGGTAGCAGCGTTCGAGGTTGCGCTCAGTGGTGTGGCGCTTGACCGGTGAGAGCCGCATCCACAACCCTGTTCCCCTTTTTGACAACCAATACGGGGCGCCGGCTGGCAGCAGGTGAAGCAGCCACAGGAAGAATTTAACCAGGTAGATCATATTATTTCAGACAACATATGCATCAATGATTGATGAATAGCTGATCCTCGTCAACACCATACGGACGGTCCGGTGTGATAGTAATAAAGCGTGGTGGGCATTCTGCTGCCTCGTGCGTACGTGAATGAAAAGTCTACGCCTCCGAGTCGGCGGGAACCCATCTCGCCAACGTTAACGTTCCATGCAGCATGGAAAGGAGGAAAACCATGACACTGAAGGATATGGTCCCCTGGCGCTGGGGAGGTCTCGGGCACTGGGACGAAGAGCATCGTCCGTACGAATCTTTCCTCCGGGAGATGGATTCACTCCACAAGGAGATGGATCGCCTGTTCGAAGATTTCTGGAAAGGTTCCGGAACCCATGCCTTTATGACGCAACCGTGGCAACACGGGGCTCTCAACCCGCAGATCGACGAAACCGAAGATGATAAAGCCTTTCATGTCAAAATCGAATTGCCGGGTATGGACAAGGAAGATGTCGATGTCACCTTGTCCAGCGGTGTTCTCACTATTCGCGGTGAGAAGAAACGTGAAGACGAAGAGAAAGGCAACAATTTCTACCGGAAGGAACGCTCTTTCGGTTCTTTCCGCCGTTCACTTCCAATTCCCGTTGATGTCGATGAGGCCAGGGTCGAGGCCAAATTCGATAAGGGCATTCTCTACATCGAACTGCCGAAAACCGAAGAGGCCATAAACAAGGTCAAGCACATCGCGGTTAAGGCGGCTTAACGGTTTAACTGAACCGGGGGGCGATTCGGCCCCCCGGTTTTCAGGCCCATTTGTGATAAAGATCACCGCCAAAATATTGGAACGGCAGTATACTTTCACTATCGATCAAGCGCGCATTAGCGTTGATGTGCATTAAACCCGGAACCGGAACACAGAAAGGAAATCCGACATGCTACAGGAAACCAAATTCATCCTGCCGAAATCCACTGACCCACTGGAGATCACCAAGCGGGGGCTTGAAATACTGAACGACCCCAGGCTGAACAAGGGCACAGCATTTACGTTTGAAGAGCGCCAGGCCCTGGGCCTGAGCGGCCTGTTGCCGCCCTTCCGGGCCAACATGGAAGAACAGGTGCAGCGCCTGATGGAGAACTACCGGCGCCTGACGGATCCGCTTGAAAAATACATTTTCCTGACCGCCATCGCGGATCGGAATGTCACGCTGTTTTATCGCGTCCTGATGGATAACCTGCTGGAAATGACCCCCATCATGTACACCCCGACCGTCGGGCATGCCTGTCAGCAATTCGGGCACATTTACCGGAAGAACCGCGGGATGTATCTCAACCTCAATCACAAGGGCCGGATCGCAAAGGTGCTGGATAACTGGCCGGCCGATGAAGTCGACATTATCGTCATTTCCGACGGCAGCCGGATACTGGGTCTTGGCGACCTGGGCGCCAACGGCATGGGCATTCCCATCGGCAAACT
>JAPHSC010000436.1 GCA_026193125.1 Gammaproteobacteria bacterium | reverse complement strand
CCAAAATGTGCCGCGGTTTGGGCCATGGCTTCGACAACCTGTTGCTCTTCGCGTACATCGACCACCAGGGGCAGGGCATGACCTCCCGCGGCTTCAATCTCCTCGGCCGCGGTGTGGATGGTGCCTTCGAGGATCTTGTGCGGCTTGTCGGTTTTGGCCGCGATGGCGATGTTGGCGCCGTCCCGTGCGGCACGTAGCGCTATAGCAAGACCTATGCCCCGGCTCGCCCCGGTTATGAACAAGGTTTTTCCTGCAAGAGTAGCCATTTTGACTCCTGTCGATCAATTTGCGACTGGGGGTCAAGGATACACTGATAGGCCGGTGCTGCTAACATGAGTAGCGGCAAGAATTCCGCTGGGTAAAGGTAAATGGGAGGCAACCAGGGTGGCATTGAGTCAGTTGATCCAGTCATTCGAACAGTGGCGAGAACTGGGGGAACCGCTGGTATGGGTCACGGTGATCCAGACCGAGGGCAACACCTATAGCAAGGCTGGCGAGCAAATGCTTATCGCGGCTGGCGGTCAGTTCCAGGGCCTGCTCAGCGGCGGTTGCCTGGAAGGAGATTTGCTGGAGCATGCTGAGGAAGTGCGCCGCACCGGGAAACCTCACCGAGTGTTCTATGACATGCGGGACGTGCAGGCCGATGAGTTGTGGGGCCTGGGCCTGGGTTGCGATGGCGCGCTGAGTATTTTTATGCAGCGCCTGGATGCAAAGACTGACTATCAGCCCTTTGCCGACCTGGCTGAATGGGCATGGGAAGGCCGTTTGGGCGCCTGCGCCCTGGTAGTCGAATCCGCCGATGCGAGCACACCCGTTGGGTCCAGTTTGTGGCAAACGGCCGAGCTTGGCGGCGCCCTGGGTATGGAGGAGGCGCTCCAGCAGGCGGTGCTGAATGAACTGGGACGTCACCCGGGCCCCGCCCTGACCAGCCTGCAAGATCCCGGCGGCGCCCTGGAATTGTTTTGTATGCCGGTGCCCAAGGTGCCGCGTCTGCTGATCATCGGCGCGGGACCGGATGCCTCGCCCCTGGCCAGCCTGGCGGCGATGCTGGGCTGGCGCACCAGCGTGGTGGATTTTCGTCAGTCGGCAATCGATCGATTTACCGGCCCCGCAGAATTGCTTGCCTGCGTGGATGCCGGGGAACTTTCCTCGGAACTGGACCTGGATGTGTTTGATGGAGCCGTGCTGATGACGCATAACCAGGCCAGGGACCGTGCCTATCTGGCCGCCCTCGCCGGGGCTGCCATTCCCTATGTCGGCATGTTGGGCCCGGCTACCCGGCGGGACAGACTGTTGCAGGAAATCGGTGACGCGGCCCTGGCCCTGCAGGGGCGGGTGTATGGACCGGTCGGTCTTGGCCTGGGTGGTCGCGGGCCGGAAGCGATTGCACTGTCTATAGCGGCCCAATTACAGGCGGTGTTCACGGGGGTATTGGGTTCCCCGGAGCAGAGTCTTGGTGGCTAGGCAGACACAGGACGGACCTGGCGGACAGCTGCCGGTCGAGTCTGTTGCGGGAACCTGGGCACTGGTTCTGGCTGCGGGCGCGTCCCGCCGTATGGGCACACCCAAGCAATTGCTGGATTGGGAGGGTCAGCCACTGGTCTGCCGGGCCGTGCTCTCCGCCCAGGCCATGTTGGGCAATCGGGTGCTGTTGATCACCGGATGTGGCGCAAGGGAGGTAGAGCAGGCAACGGCATCGAGCGGCGTGCGCAGCCTGTCAAACCCCGACTGGTCAGAGGGTATCGCGTCCTCCGTGCGCACCGGGGTCGCAGCTTTGCCGGCGGACTGTGATGGAGTATTGATTTGCGGCTGCGATCAGCCTGGTGTGGACGCGCCGCAGCTGCGATCGCTGCTGGTTCACTGCCAGGAACAACGGGTGGTGGCCGCGAGCTACGCCGGCACAGCCGGCATTCCGGCCTGGTTCCCGCGGAGCTATTTCCCAGCCCTGATGAAACTGACGGGCGAACAGGGCGCCAAGAGCCTGTTGATTAACAGCAAGGATAGAATCGAGGTACCCATGCCCCGGGCGCGATGGGACCTGGACGAACCCGCAGATATTTCAAAGGTAGCACGGGCCATAGGCTCAACAAGCTCTTGAGGAGAGTTTCGGTGAACGATGTAGTGAGTAT
>JAPHSC010000087.1 GCA_026193125.1 Gammaproteobacteria bacterium | reverse complement strand
CTGGTTTGCCGATCAATTTGCGGTGGCGCCGGGTACGGGTCCGTCCCTGGTGCGCGTGCAGGTGTCGGGAATAACAGGCGTTAATCAGTATGCCGGCGTACAGAATTACCTGGTCAACCTGAGCATGATCGAACGCGTGGAGGTGCTGCAGGCAAGCGCAGACAGCGTCTTGTTCAACCTGACCTTGCGCGGCGGAATGGAGGTTCTGCACCGGGTCATGGCCTTGAATCGAACGCTAGTCGAAATGCCCGCAGTGGTTGGTCCAGGGGATACGCAGGATGTCCTGTTCTACCGGTATAACCAGTGAAATTGAGCCATATTCCAAATCTGATTTGCGTCGGCCGCATGCTGCTGGTTGGGCCAATAGTATTTAGCCTGATCAGGGAACGATTCGATGCGGCCATACTCATGTTCGTGCTGGCGGGTCTCTCCGATGGTCTGGACGGGTTCCTGGCGCGCCGCTTTGACTGGCGTACACACCTCGGTCTGATACTGGATCCCCTGGCCGACAAACTGTTGATGGTCAGCGTATTCGTCACCATGACCCTGATGGGCCTGATTCCGGTCTGGCTGGCCCTGGTCGTGGTGGGCAGGGACCTGATCCTGACGGCCGGCGGCCTGGCCTACCACTTTCTTATCGGTCCGCTGGAGGGTGAGCCCTCGCAGATCAGCAAGATCAACACCTTCTTGCAGCTGGTGTATGTGTTCGGCGTCATGCTCTCTGCAGCCGGCCTTCGCTTGCCGGCGGATGTGCTGGATATCCTGGCCGTCACGGTTTTCTGCACCGTGGTGATTAGCGGAATAAATTACCTCGTGATCTGGATCCGCAAGGCCAGGCAGAACCGTCCGGGCATTCGGCCGTGAGCCAGTTGCCACTGGGCCTGGTGCTGCGGGATCGCAGCACTTTTGAGACGTTTTTCCCTGCGGGTAATGAGCAGACGGTGGCCTTCCTGCGCCAGTTTGCCGTGGGCAGTACGCAGACCGTCGTGTGGCTTGCTGGACGGGCTCACAGTGGCAAGACCCACTTGCTGACCGCGGCCTGCCTGGCTGCCGGCGAAGCGGGGAGACAGGCCGCGTACTTGAGTCTTGCTGAACTGGTTGAGCTGGGTCCCGACGCACTGACCGGCTGGGAACAACACGATTTGTTGTGCCTGGATGACCTGGATGCGGTGCTGGGGCGGGCTGATTGGGAACAGGCTATTTTTGGGCTGTTCAACGCCTTGCAAGAGTCCGGGCGGCAGTTGCTGGTAGCTGCTCCGGGAGGACCCAGGGCGTTTGCCTTTGCCCTTCCCGATTTGCAGTCCAGATTGAGCTGGGGGGGTGTATTCGAGCTGGTCGAACTGGACGACGAGCAGCGCGTGCCCGCTCTGGCATTGCGCGCGAGGGCCCGCGGTATCGAATTACCCGAGGAGACCGGGCGCTACCTGCTGCAAAGAATTCCCCGCGACATGAGTAGTCTTTATCGCTTCCTGGACACGCTCGACAAGGAATCGCTGGCAGCCCAGCGTCGATTAACGATTCCGTTCGTCCGCACCGTACTTGAGCAACAGACCCCCGAGTCCCCGGCGACAGGTGTGGCCACCACCGATTAGTCGACGGGTATGCGCAGCAGGGTGAGCAGGGCGGCGCATACCATGATACTGGCCAGCAGCACGGCCAGGGCCCAGGGTCGTGCGGCCTGGTTGGCGACCAGTTCTGTGAGTCCCACCATCAAGTACAGGGACTGAATCAGGATGCCAACCTGCAAGAGACGGCGCCGTGTGCGGACAATTCCCCATGCAGGCAGGAGCAGGGGTGTCGCCAGCAGCAACCCCAGCCAGACACCGCCGGGTCCCAGGCTTTGCGTCGTCCAGGCGATCAGAACAACAGCCAGCGCCAGCAGGCTCAGCCAGCAGATCTGACGCAGCGTGTTGGCTCTCATCCGGTCTCTGCCAGTTTCAGCGCGGTCCTGGCCAGGCGCTCCCCGAATACGCGGGCAAGGGCGATTTCCTCCGCCTGCAGCTTTGCCGTCCCTGCTCCAGGGGCAAAGGCACTGGGGCCATAGGGCGTGCCGCCCGCGCGGGTCTTGCCCAGGTTGCCGTCTGTGTAGGGCACACCGAGGATCAGCATCCCGTGGTGAAGAAGTGGCAACATCATGCTTAGCAAGGTGCTCTCCTGACCGCCATGCAGACTGCTGCTGGAGGTAAATGCCCCCGCCGGTTTACCGACCAGGGAGCCCTTGAGCCAAAGCACCGATGTCTGGTCCAGGAAGTATTTCAGCGGCGCCGCCATGTTGCCGAAACGGGTGGGGCTACCGATAGCCAGACCCGCGCATTCCAGCAGGTCCTCGAGGCAGGCGTAAGGGGGACCCTCGTCGGGTACCGAATCCATGGTTGCTTCCGTGGTGGTCGAGACCGGCGGCACGCAGCGCAGTCTCGCGCTGGCGCCTTTAACGGACTCCACGCCGCGGCAGACCTGGCGTGCCAGTTCCGCCGTCGTGCCATTTCTGGAGTAATAAAGAACCAGTATCTCGGTGCTCATTCAGAGTATTTCCAGGACAGATTCGGGTGGGCGGCCTATGCGGGCGCCCGTGTCGCTTACCACAATGGGCCTTTCTATCAGACGCGGGTGATTCACCATAGCCTGGATCAGATGGTCCGGGGTCAGAGAGGGGTCCGCCAGGCCCAGGTCGCGGTATTCAGGCTCCCCCTTGCGCAGCAATTGACGTGCTTCCAGACCGAGTTTTGCCAGCACATCGCCAAGGGTCGCGGCGTCCGGTGGCTGGTCGAGGTACTCGATAACCTGCGGCTGGATTCCGCGGTCAAGGACTAACTGCAAGGTGGCTCTTGACTTGGAGCAGCGGGGATTGTGATAGATACGAACCATGGTTGTGCTTATCCAGACAAATGCAGGGTGACATTGTAGACTGTGGCGGCTTGACGGCCTAGGCTGGTGCTTGCTAGGTTGCTTACTTTCTCAGGGATCCCGGCCGAGACTTTGGAATAATGCCTTGTTGAACAGACTTAAATCCTCTGCTTGTCTGCTGGCGCTGTTGCTGGCGGGCTTCGTATTGCCCGGTTTGTCCGCCTGTGCAGTGGCCCCCGTCCAGGAAATGAGTGATGCACGCCAGGCGCTAAAGGCGGCCGAACAGGCCGGTGCGGCCGAATTTGCGGCCGATTCGCTGGAACGTGCCCAGGCTCTTCTGCGGGATGCGGAAACCCAGCTATCCAAGCGTCGCTATAACGAGGCGCGCGAAGATGCCAATGCCGCCAAGGCCGAGGCCCTTGTGGCCTTGCGTACGGCGGAGAACGTCAAACAAGCCCAGCCGGACTGAGGCTGCCCCATTGAGTGAATTTCGCGCACGTCGTTGTTTTGTCAGCGGCAAAGTGCAGGGCGTGTTTTTTCGCGCCACCACGGCCAGGAAGGCGCGCGAACTCGGTCTGGGGGGTTACGCCCTGAATTTGCCTGATGGTCGGGTAGAAGTGCTTGCGGTAGGGGACCTCGAGGCGGTGGACTCAATGGTCGACTGGTTGTGGCAAGGCTCGCGCCTGTCCGAGGTAGATGCGGTCGATTGTCAGGAGGTGGACGTGGTGGAGGAGAGATACCGCCAGGGCGTGTTCTTCACCGCCTAGTGAGGTTTGCCTGGCCTTTCCTCAGGGTGTCCAGACGCGGGTCCAGCGCCCTATGACCTTGCGCGGATAATCGGGTCGGCCGACGCTGCCGTTGTAGCGGGCCAGCGCCGGAATATATTCCCCGTCTTCCATATCCAGGTAATAGCGCAAAATTGTGCAGCCCATACGCAGATTGGTACGAATGTCCATGAGGTTATCTTTTGGACGCCCGATTTCTTTTAACCAGAACGGCATAATTTGCATCAGCCCCTGGGCCCCTGCGCTGGACAAGGCAAAGCGGTCAAATGCGCTTTCAACATCGATCACCGACAACACCAGCTCGGGTGACAGCGACGCCCTGCGGGCCTCGTAGTGCACCTGGCGCAGGATTGTCAGGCGCTCTTCGGGGTCTGGCACATAGCGCGCGGTGCGCTCGGAGTTGAGCGTCAGCCAGACCTCTGCATCGTATCGGTCGGTGAAGCTGTCGGAGGATTCGATTGCCTGGCGCAACAGCTCCCGCAGCGCCGGATCAGGCTCGCTGACGGCCGACCAGGCCGGAACAAGGACCTGCAGGCATAGAAACAATGACAGTATCAATCGCCGCATCTGCTCACTCTGTTAGCTTATGCCTGAATTGTCCTTGATGAACTGCACAATTTCCTCACGTGGCACTTCCTGGTTATCGTCTGATTTGCGATGGCGGTATTCCAGCTTGCCTGCGTCCAGGCCGCGTTCGCCAATAACGATACGATGGGGAATGCCGATCAGTTCGGCGTCGGCGAACTTCACGCCGGGCCGTGCATCACGATCATCCAACAGTACTTCCAGCCCTGCCTGGATGAATTCCTGGTACAGCTTTTCCGATTCCTCTCTGACACGCTGGGATTTCGCCAGGTTCATGGGAATCAGTATGACTTGAAAGGGTGCAATCGCATCAGGCCAGATGATGCCTTTGTCATCATTGTTTTGTTCGATCGCGGCAGCCACCACCCGGGTCACACCGATCCCGTAGCAACCCATGTACATGTCCACTTCCTGGCCTTGTTCATCCACCACTTTGGCCCCCATGGCGGTACTGTATTTTTGTCCGAGCTGGAAGATATGGCCGACCTCTATACCGCGGGCAATGTGCAAGGTGCCGGTGCCGGTGGGACTGGGATCACCCTCGACCACCTCGCGCAGATCAGCCACCTCGGGTTCCGCGGTATCGCGTCCCCAATTAACGTTCTGCAGATGTGTATCCGGAATGTTGGCGCCGCACACGAAGTCCCCGAGAACGGCCGCAGAATGATCGGCAACCAGCGGGCAGTTCAGTTCTACCGGGCCGATGAAGCCAGGCTCACAGCCGGTGACAGCGAGCACTTGTTCAGGAGTGGCCATGCATAGCGGGCTGGCGACTCCGGGAATTTTCTCGGCCTTGGTAACGGAAAGCTGGTGGTCTCCACGAAGCGCCAGGGCCACCAGTCCACCGGTGGCGCCTTCTACCAGCAACACCTTCAGGCAGCGATCCGCAGTGGTTTTGAGGTAGCTGGTGAGTTGCTCTATGGTCCGCACATCGGGGGTTGCCACGGGCTCCCTTGCCAGACCCGCGGCGGGCCGGACTCTGTTCGAGGGTCCTGCGGGGGCAACCTCGACGTTGGCGGCGTAATTGTCACCATCGGAAAAAGCGATGGCATCCTCGCCAGAATCCGCCAGCACGTGAAATTCCTGGGACATGCTGCCACCGATATTGCCGCTGTCGGCCTGCACCGCGCGAAACTCCAGACCCAAACGGGTAAAGATGCGGCTGTAGGTGTCGTGCATGACTTGATAGGTCTGGGCCATCGAATCCTCATTCAGGTGGAATGAGTACGCGTCTTTCATGATGAATTCGCGTGATCGCATGACGCCGAAACGCGGCCTGATTTCATCCCGGAACTTGGTTTGTATCTGGTAATAGTTCACCGGCAACTGGCGATAACTGCGCAGTTCCCGCCGTGCGATGTCGGTGATTACTTCCTCGTGCGTGGGCCCCACGCAAAACTCCCGCTGGTGGCGATCCTTGACCCGCAGCAGTTCAGGGCCGTATTGCTGCCAGCGTCCCGATTCCTGCCATAATTCTGCCGGCTGTACCGCCGGCATCAGCAGTTCCAGTGCGCCGGCGCGGTTCATTTCTTCGCGAATAATTTTTTCGACCTTGTGCAAAACCCGCACGCCCAGGGGCATCCAGTTATACAGGCCGGAAGCCAGCTTGCGTATCAATCCGGCGCGCAGCATCAACTGGTGGCTGATGATCTCCGCATCAGCGGGGACCTCTTTGAGTGTGTTCAAGGGGAATTGGGAAAAACGCATGGGCGAGGCTAGGCTCCGGCTGGCGATAAAAACGCCCATTGTATCCGTCCGGCGCCCGTTACCACTAGGGTCTGCCTTCAAGGGGCCCCCATATGGTGGGCCCGAGGACATCATTTTGCTCCCAATAAAGGGCCCGTCATGGCAAACTGCGGCTCTATGACCGAAGATTCGAAAGCTAAAATCAAGACGCAGCCCAATCGGCGTATGGGTATCTACCTGTTGCCCAACCTGCTGACCACCGGTGCGTTATTTGCCGGCTTCTACGCCATCATTG